>JAGGTX010000046.1 GCA_021163525.1 Caldifarciminota bacterium | reverse complement strand
CCTTCATCCTTTCCACATTGACTACCTGAAAACCTGTGCCACCAAGAAGTGTCACAATCAGAAACTTTCCTGTGCTGGAAAATGCCACCTGTTTGGGAAGATGGCCGCATGCAACCGTCCCTTTCGGTGTTAACACAAGTGAAAGAATCAAAAAAATCATGCTGAATTTTAATCCTGCCTGTTAAGAAGTCAAGCATGCATATTTATAAAAAACCCTTGACTTGTCTATAATTTTTATTAAAATTTTTCTATGCTGAGTAAATTGTCATTTTATTCTGTCTATATCTCAAACAGGAGGAACCCATGAGGGTTTCCCTCTAATACATAATCTTTCGTTTTCCATAAACTTCTGACAGGAGGCAATAATGTATTATATAAATGTTGATGGTTTGAAAAAATGTTATAGAAAAGAGGTTAGGGGAGACACCCTGAAGGATACCATAAAGTCCCTTTTCAAAAGGGAATATAAAGAAATAAAAGCACTCAATGGCATCTCTTTCACTGTGGAGAAAGGGGAGATGGTGGGAATTATTGGTCCGAATGGAGCAGGGAAAACCACACTCCTCAAGATATTATCAGGGGTGCTCTATCCTGATGAAGGGAATGTCACAATTGATGGTTTCGTTCCATGGGAAAGAAAGGAGACATTCCTCAATAGAATTTCTTTTTTCATGGGACAGAGAGGGTTTCTTGGTGTTACGGTCTGGGACATTCCACCTGTTGATGGCTTCAGACTGATTAAGGAGATATATGGAATTGATGAGGAATCATACGGGGAAAGGGTTGAAGGGTTCTCTGAAATTCTCAATGTAAAACACCTTCTTAAAACACCGCTCAGAAAACTTTCACTTGGTGAGAGAACCAAGGTTGAACTTATTGCAAGTTTGCTTCATCTACCCGAATTTATCCTTCTTGATGAGCCAACCATTGGGATGGATGTAATCTCCCAGAAAAGAATCTGGGATTTTTTGAAGGAGTATAATAATGAGACCGGTGCAACCATACTTATAACAAGCCACTACACAAGAGACCTTGAGGAACTGGGTAAAAGAATCATTGTGCTCCATAAGGGTAAAATCCTGTTTGACGGAGAGAAGAAACAATTGCAGGAAAAGGTTAAAGGTATGAGGGAGTTCAGGGTAAGGTGCAGGGACAGGAATGTGAAGTTGCCTGCGGAAGTGTATAAGTGGGAGGGGGATACTGCTGTATTCAATGCACCTGATGGTGAGGTTAAGAAGCTCGCCTTCACAATTGCTGGAATTGATGGGGTTATTGACATACACATAGAAGATCCGGCCTTTGAGGATGTGATAAGAAGGGTATTCAAAGAGGCTGATAATGAAGAAGTATCTTGAGGCAATGAGGTGTGAGTTTAAATTCCACCTGAATTACAGGTTGAACCTGTTTTTCGGGGTATCTTATCACCCAATCATGCTCCTTGTTTACTACTTTCTGTGGACATTTATTTACAGGGCTGGTGGAAGTATCGGAAACTATTCCCTCGGTGGAATGCTCATATACTATCTCATAACAGGGCTTCTGGGAATGTTCGTTCCTATATTTGCCTATTATACAATGACTGAAAACATCAAGAAAGGCGACCTGATTTTCTTTCTCACAAGACCACTTGACTTTCTGGGATACTACTACTTTGTAATACTCACAGGCTGTCTCATCTGGTCAATGAGTGCCATCATTGTATCACTACCCTTTATCCTGTGGTGGAGAAACATCCTGATCTTTCCGTGTATAAATGGAATGTTGAAAGGCCTGATTTTCACAATCATTGCCTTCAACATGGCACTCACCCTTGGTTTCATACTTAACCTTCTCACATTCTTTATTGGCGACCCATTTGGCATCTCTGGTTTTTATGACTTTCTCATCTCACTCCTTGGAGGATGGGTACTTCCACTTGATGTTCTACCCGGTTTTATCCAGTATCTTCCCTTTAAGTACCTCTACTACATCCCTGCGAGGGCATTCATGAACTATCCCATATCTTTGACAAAAGAATTGCCCACCGCTATGCTCTGGCTTGTGTTTTTCTTTGCCGTTATCAGGTTTATGTGGATTATGGGAATAAAGAAATACGAGGCGTTTGGAGGTTGACTTTGAAAAGTGTAAAGTATGTTGTTACACTGTATATACTTCACTTCAAACAAACATCCTTCTTCAGGCTCAGTTTTCTGATGAAACTCCTGTCAAGGATGTCCCATGTTCTTTTCTACTGGGTGCTGTTTGAGGTAATTTACAGAAATGTTCACTCTATTGGCTCATGGTCCAAGGCACAGGTCTTCATGCTACTCGGCACCATGGGGATTGTGCTGAATTTGTCCGGTTCACTTATGAAGAATGGCGCGGGAGGGATTTCTGGCAGGGTAAGGTACGGATATATGGATATCCTTTTCTCCAGACCCCTTCCAGGACCTGTTCTTCTCGCATTTTCCACACCTGATATTGTCCAGTTATTCAGTTTAATACTCCCAACATATCTCTTTATTCATGGGTGCAGGCTCTCATCCATTCCATGTATAATCAACCTTGTCTTCTGGGGTATTGGGGTGCTTTTATCAATTATAATCTACATACTGTTCAACCTCCTGATTGGTATGGTGGCATTAAAAACAGTCCAGTTTTCAAGTGCCTTCTGGGTTCTGGAGGACCTCTACCAGATGGGAAGGTTTCCTGCTGATATATTCCCCATAATTTTTAGATATATATTTCTCACAATTATTCCTGTTCTCACCATATCAAACCTGCCAGTGCTTGTGCTTATAAAAGGGCCTGTTTACCTACTTCCACTTATGGGGATAACTGTTTTCTTCGTATGCCTGAATGGTATCCTCTATCCCGTACTCAGAAAATCCTACCAGGGTGTTGGGACCGTCAGATAAGTTGACACTGGTTGACAGGCTATTTGAAAAAGAGGGACGGTGCATGCATTTATGCATTTACCACTCAATCAAATCCAACGGGGATATCAGCTCAAAATTGCTTGAAATTAGAAGAAATACTGTTAAAATGGTAGTGTTATGAGGAGAGCACGTATCACATTTATTGGTGCATATCATCATATAGTCTCCAGGGGTTATAATGGAGAAAACATTTTTCCAGATGATAAAGCGAAGGGGTTTTTCCTGACCCT
>JAGGTX010000147.1 GCA_021163525.1 Caldifarciminota bacterium | reverse complement strand
TGCCGGAGGCCGGACTCGAACCGGCACGTCCTATACAAGGACAGCGGATTTTAAGTCCGCTGCGTCTACCAGTTCCGCCACTCCGGCTTTATGTTATTTTACTATCCATCCCCCCCCTGTCAAGGGTGGTTAACACTGTAAACCCTCCTTACTCCCCGTATGGAAATCTTGTGGTTCCGGGAGATGACCACATCATTGTGAGAAAATATAGTTTCAATATTCAGTATCTTACCATCTATACCGAAGAATACCTTGAGATATACATCCACCAGAATAAAAAGGGCATGGGATTCTAACCCTCTTCATAGCATCCCTGCGGTTATCTGTTTACCCTCATCACCTTTTCGGTAGGAATAGAAATTTTCAGAATCATATGTCCCCTCAGGGAATAGATGAAACTCTGTTATACCAAACCTCTCCATCTCCTCAAGGTTTGCCTGAACAAGGTCAAGGTGGTAATTTCCATCCCTCATGTTTATCCCGTTCACTCCCTCTGAGTTGAAGAGTTTTCTCACATCGTCCCCAACAACATAGTTTCTACACTCAATAGATGGCCCAAAACCCACTATCCATGAGGAGGGTGGAATACCCCTCTTTTTCATCATCAGGAGAAACTTTTGCGGTAATCTTAAAAGTGTTCCCTTCCATCCTACATGGAGAATACCAAGGATACCCCTGGTGTTGTAAAAGATTATTGGGAGGCAGTCTGCTGTCTTCACATATATCATGTTTTCCTTTTCATCCGTCCATATCCCATCACCAACCTGGTCACACACATCACCTGCATACCTTATTATACCAGAGTGTATCTGTTGAAGTCCGCATTCCTTCTTATGTTCTATCTCTTCAAGGGGATTGAATGTCTTTGTTCCCTGCCAGGCAACAATCCTTCCATCAATCAAAAATTCATACCAGACCTTTCCATTTTTCTCCTGCTTTTTCCACATATCAACCTCCTTCCTTTATGCGCATGTCAATCAACTTCAATTTTGTCCCTCCATTTCTGTCTTTGAACATGCTGACAACAAGGTCAACATCTGGTCTTCCCTTAATATTATCAAGGTGTTTCAATCCATTAAAACCAAGAACCTCTCTGTGCTCCCTTTCCCTGAGAACCCTGAACCTTATGTGTTCACCTTTGAAGTTCTCAGGATAACCAACAACCTTTAAGTTTCTTATAATAAAAACAGGGGAAGGGTTCATTGGTCCAAATGGCTCAAGGGATTTTATCATAGCAAGGGTCTTTTCATTAACCTCATCAAGGGAAATCTCCATATCAATATACACAACACCTTCAAGGTCCTCGGGAGAGATTTTTTCCTTTACTTTCGTGTTAAATGCACTCCTGAATTCTTCAAGTTTATCTGACTTTATTACAAGTCCAGCAGCCTCCCTGTGCCCACCAAATTCCTCTAACATATCCTCCAGTGATGTGAGTGTCTCAAATAGGTCAATGGATGGGATGCTTCTTCCGGAACCCTTTGAAAATTCGCCATCAACACTGAAAAGGATTGTGGGTCTGTGGAACCTCTCAACCAGCCTTGAGGCAACAATACCTATAACACCCTGATGCCATTCTTCATCCCATAGAACTATACTGCTGTAGTCCTCAATTCCCATCTTCTCCACCTTCTTCAATGCCCCTTCAAGAATGGACTTCTCTGTGGATTGCCTCTCTTTGTTGTAAAAATCCATGCGCCTTGCAATCTCCATTGCAAGATTCTTATCATAGGTTGTCAGGAGTTTCACACCATCACCTGCATGGGAAAGCCTGCCAAGGGCATTTATCCTTGGACCAAGTATAAATCCAATGTGATGGGTCTTCACAGGTGGAGTGATACCAGAAACCTCCATGAGTGCCCTTATGCCTGTATTCCTTGTCTTGTTTAGCACCTGAAGCCCATGATAGGTCAGTATCCTGTTCTCACCTATCATCGGCACAACATCTGCAACTGTTCCCATTGCTACAAGGTCAAGTAACCAGAGAACCTCTTTCTGTTCAAGACCATGTGTATATGCAAGCGCAAGTGCAAGTTTGAATGCAACACCTACACCTGCAAGGTATTTGAAGGGGTATTTTTCGTCCAGTTTTGGATTTATAATGGCAAAGGCATCAGGAACATGCTCCTTTGGATGGTGGTGGTCAGTAACAATAACATCAATACCAAGAGAATTTGCATAATCAACCTCCTCAACACCTGAAATCCCACAATCAACCGTTATTATAAGATTTGCACCTATCTCACGGGCATAGACAACCCCCTTCTTAGAAAGCCCATAGCCCTCACTCAACCTTGCAGGTATGTAATAATATACCTTACCCCCCATCTTTTTTATTACTCTGTAGAGAAGGGAAACACCTGTTATACCATCCACATCATAATCCCCATGGAGAAGGATGGGTTTTTTTGTTTTAATGTTTTCCATAATCCTCCCAATTGCCCTCTCCATATCTGTGAACATAAAGGGTGAATGGAGGAATTTTAAGGCAGGATTCAAAAAAGAGGAAATTCCATTATCATCTATTCCCCTGATTTTCAGCAAGGTGTAAAGAAGGTCATCAATCTCAAATTCCTCTGGAGGAGTGTATCTTCCTTCAGTGCGTATCTTCCATTTCATCCAATCTCCTTATCCTTTTTAGCGCATTGACTGCCTCATCCACATAGACTGGTGAGTCTGGCATGAACCTGTTATCATTGAGTTTAATAAGGTCCAGACCAAGACAGAGTTTGACCGCATTCAGGTAATAGGCATCAGAAGGAACATCGGATGGAATCCTCACCTCCCTGTAAAACCCTTCAAGCCCCTTTTCAAAAACAATCCTTGAAAGCACAATGGCAAACTGGAAACGCCTGACCGTATCAGCACCGTAAAAGCCAAATTTCGTTCCAGGAAAAATTCCCTTTTTTATCACGAATGAATGATAGTTGCTCCCCTGGAAACCATAAAATTCTGAAACCAGCCTTGCAAGTTTTTCCCGTGTTAAAACAACCCTCTCCTCTATCTCAGGGGGTGTGGGCTTAACCCTGACCTCCTGTCTTTTGCACCCTGTCCCCGATAAGTTCATAATCAAGGGAATCAACAATATAAGCCTCTTCAAAATCTCC
>JAGGTX010000193.1 GCA_021163525.1 Caldifarciminota bacterium | reverse complement strand
CGGATAACCTTGAAAGTTCTTCCTCTGTCAGTTCAGTGACGACCCCAAATCTCTCCAATTCTTCTTTTGTGTGTGGATAAGGACATATGTGATGTTCACCAGGTATGTATCCATGAACAGGGCATATAGAGAATGTGGGCGTAATACTGAAGTAGGGAAGCCTGAATCTTTCAACAATTCTTCTCACAAGTTCCCTGATAATTCTCCAATCATGGACAGGTTCACCAAGGAAAAGATGGACAACTGTTCCACCAGTGAATAAAACCTGAAGGTCATCCTGATGTTCAAGTAATGAATATATATCGTCAAACTCATAAACAGGTGGATGGACTGAGTTTGTGTAGTATGGTGTTTCAGAATCACCCTGTGTGAAGATGGAGGCAAACCTCTCCCTATCCTTCTTTGCAAGACGGTATGAGGTGCCCTCAGCAGGCGTTGCCTCAAGGTTGTAGAGGTTTCCGGTTTCTTCCTGAAAATCTGCAAGTTTTTCCCTCATGAAATTGAGAATCTTTATTGCCCATTCTTTCCCCTCTTTTTTGGTAATGGGAACACCAAGAAAGTTCATGCATGCCTCATTCATTCCAACAAGGCCTATGGTTGAGAAGTGATTTGTCCAGTAAGAGCCTGTTGCCTTCTTTACTTCTGATAGATAGACCCGGGAGTATGGATAGAGCCCCTTCTCTGTCAGGTCCTCAAGCACCTTCCTCTTCATCTCCAGAGAGTTCTTTGCCAGTATCATCAATCTTTCCAGTCTTGAGAAAAATTCATCTTCTGAACGGGATAGATACCCAATCCTTGGCATATTTATTGTAACAACACCGATTGAGCCTGTCATGGGGCTTGCACCGAAGAGACCTCCTCCCCTCTTTCTCAACTCCCTGTTGTCCAGGCGAAGTCGGCAACACATACTCCTTGCATCCTCTGGTTTCATATCAGAATGGACAAAGTTGGCAAAATAGGGAATACCAAATTTTGCAGTCATCTCCCAGAGACTCTTCAGTTTTTCATTCTCCCAGTCAAAGTCCTCGGTGATGTTGTAAGTTGGTATTGGAAATGTGAATATCCTCTGTTTGGCATCACCCTCCATCATTACCTCAGCAAATACATCATTCAGGAGGTCCATCTCTTCATGGAACTCACCATAGGTTTCATTCTTTTCTTCGCCGCCAATTATCACATTTTTGTTCTTGAGATTCTCTGGTGGTTCCAGGTCCATGGTGATGTTGGTGAATGGTGTCTGGAATCCAGACCTTGTAGCCACATTAACATTGAAGAGAAATTCCTGGAGTGCCTGTTTCACACCCCTTCTATCAAGACCGTCGTACCGAATAAAAGGAGCAAGATAGGTTGTGAAATTGGAGAATGCCTGTGCACCTGCTGCCTCTCCCTGTAGGGTGTAGAAGAAATTCACCATCTGTCCAAGTGCAGTTCTAAGGTGTCTTGGAGGTCTTGATTCAATCTTTCCTGCAACTCCACCAAACCCATTTCTGAGAAGTGCCTCCAAATCCCATCCCAGACAGTATACACTTAATAAGCCGAGGTCGTGGATATGGAAGTCGCCATCATCATGGGCCCTTTTAATATCCTCTGTGTATATCCTATTAAGCCAGTATCTCGCAGTAATGGATGAGGAGATGTAAAAGTTCATACCCTGAAGAGAGAAGTTCATGTTTGAGTTTTCCTTTACCCTCCAATCCGAGCGGGCAATATATTGCTCTATCAGGTTTTCTGCCTCCTCCACAGTGGATTTGATATCCCGTGCTTCTTTTCTTTTCTGCCTGTAAAGGATATAGGCCTTTGCAACATCAGGATATCCTTTTTCCATAAGGGTTCTCTCTACGATGTCCTGTATCTCTTCAACATGTGGAATACTTCCCTTTCTGAAGAACCATCTATGAAGGAGAATCTCTACATACTTTGCAATCTCGTCTGCATCACCTTTACATCCAACAGCATTCATTGCATTGGATACAGCCCTTATAATCCTTCTCCTATCATAAGGAACTATAGAACCATCCCTTTTTCTGATAAAACGCTCCATCAAACCTCCTTTCTCAAGAGAAGTATAAAGGAAAGTTATTGGTTTGTCAACTATATATTGTGGTTTTTTTTAAATTACCACTATATATTGTGTTTTAGTGAGTTATATAAAAATGCATTTCACCCCTGATGACCTCCGTTTTAGTATTATTCTGAGACATGGGATGTCACATTTTTTAAAGAGAAGTGACATGGAAATGTCCCATTGGAAAAATTATCATAAAATTATTTCAATGAAAAATAATAAATTAAAAAAACAGAATATACTGGAACAAAATTTGTAAATGCTTCTCAAAAAGGAGGTGCAACATGAAGATGTTTTTTGCAACTTTTGTGATGCTGTTTTGTTTCAATGGTGTCTTTGCCCAGGATTATCGGATTGAGTGGAAAAGGACAATTGACAACGGGAACACTGACAAGGCCTTTTCCCTTGTGGTTGAACAGGATGGGGATGTTCATGTTACAGGGTATTCGGTGATTGATTCTGACGCTGATATGCTTACAGTTACTTACGATAGTGCAGGAACCCTTCTGGAGGCAGATACCATGGGTTCCGCACATAATGATTATGCCCTCGGAATTGCCATGGACAGTACGGGTAGTATTTACATCACTGGTAAATCAAACAATGGGTTAAATTATGACTTTGTTACATACAAAATCTTAAATGGTGTGGTTTCCTGGGAAGATACAATTGACGAGGGGAATCACGATGAAGCACATGATGTGGCAGTTGACAACGACAGTGGATGGGTTTATGTTACTGGCAATATTTACGATCCTTATACTGACTGGGACAGATATACGGTGAAGTATAGCACATCAGGG
>JAGGTX010000051.1 GCA_021163525.1 Caldifarciminota bacterium | reverse complement strand
TGTGCCTTTTTAATGCCCGAGCAATCTGGAGTGCAGCAAGGACAAGTCCACCAGGTGTATGTAAAACAATGTCAATGGGCATCTCATCATCCGTCATGTTTATTGCCCTCAAAACCTCCTCAGAATCTTGAATGTCAATATACTTTAGAAATGGAAAGCCCAGAAAACTCATGGTCTCCTGCCTGTGTATTAAGAGAATCAATCGTGAACCCCTCATCTCCTCAATCTTCATCATCAACCTTCTTCTTGCGTTCTCAAGCATCTTCTGTGCAAGCACTGGCTGGATTGCGATGAGCATTAAAAAAATCCAGAATATATCTCTATTGTTCCCATATCACACCTCCTTACCAGGGAAAGATTTCATCAGGATAAATTTTCCTTCTCCTTCCTGTAAAAAGTTTATGAAAAAGCAAACCAAAGGCAAAACCGCCAACATGGGCCCACCATGCAACACCACCAAGAACACCAGGGGTTACAAGTGAGAGTGTTCCATTAAAAAACTGGGAGAGAAACCAGAACCCAATGAATACAACTGCTGGTATCTCTATAAAGAGTGGCAGGAAGAATAAAGGCACAAGGGTTATGATTGTGGAACGGGGGAAAAGTATAAAATAGGCACCCATAACACCCGCAATTGCACCAGAGGCACCTATTGTTGGAACAGTGGACAGTGGGTTGAAAAGGATATGAACCAATCCTGCAACCACCCCTGCCAGTATATAAAAAATGAGAAAACGCAAATGACCCATGACATCCTCAACATTGTCACCAAAAAGGTAAAGTGCCCACATGTTCCCAATCAGATGTGTCCACCCACCGTGAAGAAACATTGAAGTGAAAAGTGTATAAAAACCTGTGAAGGGAGAATGGATTACACGGGCAGGAACAATCCCATACATAACAACAAGAGAATCAAGTTTATGTACTGGGAGCGAGTTTTCAACAAGGAATACAAACACATTCAAGCCGATCAAAAAGTATGTTAGGATTGGGAATGTTCTGCTCCTTATAGTATCTCTCAATGGTATCATGCGATTATGATAACCAATAAAAGGAAGTCTGTCAATATATTACCCGCTGTTATTTGAACAACTGTCCACTGAAGGCATTTTTTATTGTGAAGAATGAAGTAACAAGCCATAAAGAAAACAAAAGACAAAAGAGAAGTATTCCAAAATAATCAATGATTTTAAAACCAAGAAAGGAAGATACCTTATGCGTTGCAGCCACATAGGCACCAAGAGGAAATGTGAATGCCCACCAGGACATTGCATAGGGTAAACTCAATCTCCGTATATAGTAAATTGTCATTGCAATTGCCATAATCAACCACCATATACCAAAACTCCAGAAAAGGACTCCAAAAAACAAAAATGGTTCTTTTACGGAAATCATATTGGTAGACCCCATCAAACCAAACAGTGAAACGGTGCCCGCCCCTATCGGGCCAAGATTTATCCAGATTGTTGGAGCGAGAATATTCTGGAGCGGAGTATGTAATATGAATCTATAAACACAGATAACAAGGAGGACAATGTAAAGAAAGAATCCTGTTCCCCAGCCAAAGATGTTCAGAATAATAGCAAGTTCATGAAGTATACCTGAAAGGTTGTTGACCAGAATACTCCCTGGAATGGGAATGACTATAAGCCCCACAGGGGGAATAAACCATGCAGGATTTATATGGTGGATTTCTACATGTTCTCCCTTGAACATATGAAAGAGAATAAATAGAGCAAAAAATATGGTAATGATGGCACCACAGAACCATAGGATAAGAGCCGGTAATATCATTTTTCCTACAACAATGAAATCCGATGCAAGCACAAGCATACCCACCGAAAATGTAGGATAAAAATTGGAGGTTACAGGGTGAAATAAGTCGCCAAGTGCATCTTTTCTATATAAAATCCACCTCAGAATCCAGGGTATGAGCAACACAATAAACAGGATTACATTCAAGTAAAAAAGCACTTTCGAAACATAAAGTAAAAATGTAATGTAACTTGAATACATATATGCTGTTAGACTGAGAATGCCTGTGCCCATGACCGCCGCGAACCACGATGGTGCAAAATTCTTAATGATGAGTCTTTTTGATTCAATCTCCCTGAACATTGTCTTCCTCCATGGTTTCTTTCATTAATTTACATAGCCCTGCCCTATCTTTTCCCTTCAATCTATCAATCCTTTTCTCAATCTCATCAGGTAAGGTTATATCCTCAAGAAGACAGGATAAAAACCTCAACCTTTCATCCTTCTTTAAAGAATACCTGAACCACTTACCTTCTTTTGTGAATGTTACAACACCCGATGCCCTCAACAGTCTCAGGTTGTGTGAAATCAGGGATTGCGTCTTCCCAAGCACATAAACAAGTTCACACACATAGAAATCCCTCCTTTTAAGCAGGAGAAGGATCTCCAGCCTTGTCCTATCCGAAATCAAACCCAATAGTTCAACAGCATTTTCTATGAACATATGAACACATATTAATATGAAATAATTAATTGTCAAGGCCTTTTAATGTGGGAAAGAATGTCCTGGTATAAGTGAATTCTCCCGACCCAATACATCCATAAATAAGCATAGAATTTCCAAACACATGGAATGGTTAGAACCACTATTGCCACAGAGTATTACCAATGGCTAAAGTTCTCAGTTACCTATATTTTAACCATGAACAGGGATTGGCACAATGCAACATCACTTGACAAGACTTAGTTCCCTGTGCGGAATGTTGAGGTAAAAGAATTCATCTTTGAAGAATAATACAATTCCCACTTGAATTTATCCATCAGTTGGTTTAATATAGGATTATGAAGAAGTGGTTAATAATCCTTTCACTGCTGTTCATAACCTGTGAAAACAAGGGGGGTGAGATGGTTAGAGAACCTGCTGTTGCAGGCCAGTTTTATCCTGGCAACCCATCGGATTTGAAAGGGATGATTCAGCACTTTCTTGACAATTCAAAGATAGAAACAGGGGGAAAGGTCATAGGCCTTATATGTCCCCATGCTGGATACCCATATTCTGGATTCACAGCTGCGCATGGTTATAAACTCCTTCAGGGTAAAGATATAAAGACTGTTGTAATTATCGGTCCATCCCATCATGCATACTTTGATGGAATTAGCGTGTATCCATCAGGTAAATGGAAAACACCACTCGGTGAAGTTCCCATTGATGAAGAAATCGTGAAAAAACTTGAGAAGGAGAACCCAAAGATAGATTACTTCCCTGAAGCACATACCCATGAACATTCAGTGGAGGTTCAGGTTCCTTTTCTCCAGGTGGTTTTGAAGGAGTTTAAGATTGTACCAATTGTGATGGGTGCTCAGACTGAGGAAAATATAGATATACTTGCAAATGCCCTTTACAAAGTGCTGAAAGGAAGGGATGATGTTGTTTTGATAGCGAGTTCAGACCTCTATCATGGATATTCCTACCAGCAGGCTAAGGATATGGACAGTGTGGTGATAGACTATATTAAGAAATACAATCCTGATGGGCTTTTCCAGTTTATAGAAGAGATGGAGAGGCAGAGGATAGCAGTAGCATGTGGTGGTGGTCCTGTTGCCGCTGTGATGAAGGCAGCAAAGATGCTTGGTGCTGAAAAATCCGTTATCCTTCATACCACCACTTCTGCTGATGTTGTGGGCAATTACTCTGGTTATGTTGTGGGATATGTTTCAGCAGCACTGATTAAAGGGAATGAAAAGGGGGAAGGTATAGAGGATTCAGAGGTTGAAAAGCCCTTTGACCTTACGAAAGAGCAGAAGAAAACCCTTCTGAACATTGCAAGAAAGACACTTGAGGAATACCTTAAAACAGGGAATATCCCAGAATTTCACATAGATGACCCTGAACTTCAAAAGAACATGGGAGTTTTTGTTACCCTGAAAAAACATGGGCAACTTCGTGGTTGTATCGGGCTTA
>JAGGTX010000200.1 GCA_021163525.1 Caldifarciminota bacterium | reverse complement strand
TTTTGAGCCTTGCGTATCCAATATCCCTTTCACTCTTCCTCCTTTCAATGTCATATAGAACCATTCCAAGAGGGAGAATGGTGAAGAATATCAGAAGAACAGGCACCCATACAGGTATAAGACGGAAATTTTTCTCCATATTTACACCGGTTTTTATATATGCAATGTCCGTTCCCTTTATCTTCTCACCCTTCTTCACCTGCCTTGTACCACCATACACAACAAGTGGAGGGATGTTTAATTTCAGTTTTACATATGTCCTTTTTGTAGGAGAGAAATAGGAAATGCTTATGGGTTTGAGGGTCTTTATTCCAGGGGATGTGCACACCACAAGATACTTGAAGAGTTTCCTTCCCTGGTCACCTGTCTCTGTTGGTTTTGCCTTTACCTCTTCTTCTGGCGAGTAGATGTGGATGCCCGTTGTTGACCTTATCTCTGGTGCAGTGATGAATCTTATATTGCCTTTCCCCTTCATCTCAAGAACAAGGTTTGCACCCTCTCCAGTCATGACTGTGTCCTTCTCAAAGTATGCTTTCGCAGTGAACTCACCGACTCCTCCTGTAAAGTCATCTGGCACTGGTTCGGGCAGTGGCATAACATTTACCACGGGTGATTCTGCCCTTACAGAGTATGTTTTACCAAAGAAGTCAAAGAAATCCTCTGATTCAACCTGAACATTGTATCCTGGTGCAGGTATCTTTATGCTCCCTGTCTCAAGAGGGTAGAGGAGCAATTTTTTGAGGGTTATTGTGTAAAACCTGATGCCTCTATAGACCTCAATGTCGGTTGATAGGGTTTTTGGTGTATAAACATCCTCCTTCCAGAATTTATTATACTCAGGTGAATTGGATGGGGTTATCCCTGTTATAGGTTTCCTTGAATAGAGTTTGTATTCAACAAGGATTCCCTCACCCCTGTAAACCCTTTTCCTTGAGACAATGGTTCTTATGAATATGGGAGATAAGGTTTGTTCTGGCACTCTTTCTGGTTTTCCTTCCCCTATGTGGACAGTGAAAGGCTCTGTTTTGTAAATTTTCCCCTTATATGAGAGTTTAAAGGGTGGGATTGTGAATGTGCCCTTTTTCTGGGGGATATAAGTATATGTATATGTTCTGGTGTATGTGCTCTTCATCTTTCCATTTATAATACTTATGCTTGTTGATGTGGAGACACTCTTTCCAACAAAACTGAAATTGGGAATGGAGGGCTGGATTGGTTCAGGCAGGTTCTTCACATGTTCACTCTCCACAGTTACATCAATATAGAATGGCTCGTTCACAACCCCTGTTGTGTATCTTGGAGATGCATAAAAGTTCAATGAGATAAGAAGAAGGAGGTTACCAATCCCTGACACTTCCTCCTCCTTTGCCCTTTTTCTTCTGCATGTTCTTCTTCAGCAGTTTTTTCAATTCATTCTGGACAGCCTGAAGTTGCTGTTTCACATCCCCATTCTGCTTCTTTTCCTTCTGCTTCTGTTTCTCTTTTTTCTGCTGGTTTTTATTCTTCTCTTTTTTGTTATTCTTTGACTTATTCTGTTTTTTTTGCTTCAGGCACATTTCAAGGTTCTTCTTTGCCTCTTTATCAAATGGGTTTAGTTTCAGAGCAGAGATGTACGATTTTATTGCATTGTCCAGTTTCCCCATCTTATAGTAGGTGTTTCCAAGATTGTAGAATGTTCTCTGTTTAAGCACAGGGTTTTTTGATTTTAATGCCCCAAGCAGGCTTTTCTCAGCCTCTTCCATCATTCCAAGTTTGTACAGTGCCACACCCTTGTTAAATTTTATAACGGGATTTTCAGGGGATAAAAGTTCCGCCTGATTGTAATATGATAGGGCAGTATCATACTTCCCTTCCCTGAAGAATTTATTTCCCTGATTCACAATACCCGCCACCGTGGATATAAGTATCAGTATCATTTGGCCTCCCCTATGATTATTCCTGCAACAAGGAAAACAAGGGCAACAATTAAAAAATAATGGTATTTCTCCTGAAGGTCAAGGTATCTCTCCTCACCAAATTCACCCTTTCTCAGGCGTTTGAAGGCCTGAATAACGGGCATAAGGTTTGATGTGTTCATACCTGCATATCCCCCTTTCCCCATCAGACCTATGTTCATAAGGAGGGTTGGATTGGGTTTTGAAATCACAGGTTTGCCATTGATTTTTTTATAACCCCTGATATTACCCAGTGAATCCACCTCTGGCACGGGTGCTCCATCCTTTGTTCCGACACCTATTGTGAATATCCTGATCCCCTTTGATATGGCCCTTTTTATGGCAGGCTCAACAGCACCTGTCAGGTTTTCACCATCACTGAATATAACAATCACCTTTGAGGCAGTTGAGTTTTTATCAAAGGCATCTGTTGCAACATCTATTGCCCTTCCTATGTTCGTTCCTGGAACAGGAAAGTTTTCTGGTTTCAGTATGTCAAGATACATTGAGAGGATGCCCAGGTCTGATGTGAGCGGGCACAGTAGGTATGCATCACCAGCAAATGCAACAAGCCCAAACCTGTTTCCAGCAGTCTCCTCTGCAAGCACCCTTGCCCCGAGTTTTGCCATGTCAAGCCTTGTTGGTTTCACATCCTCACACAGCATGCTCTTTGATACATCTATGCAGAAGATTATATCAATCCCCCTTCCCTTTTTTACCTCTGGTTTTTCACCCCATCTTGGCCTCGCAGAGGCGATGGTCATGAAGATAAAGGAGAGAAGGAGGAGGATGAATCTTGCTGTCTCCTTTGGCCTGTTTATCTCAAATGGTGAAGGATTCCCATTGAAGACCTTCCTTATCACCCTCTTTCTTCTGAGAATCCTGATTACATGCACAATGACGAAGATGGGGATAAGGAAGAGTAAATATAGCATCCCGGGTTTTGCCCAGTTCACGGCAACCTCCGTGTTATGAGGGGTTCAACGAAGTAAAGGGCAAGGAGAAGGATGGCTGGAATCAGGAAAAGGTTCATCTTTTCCCTGTAATCCTTGTATCGGATTATTTTGAACCTTGCAGGCTGGAGTTTGTTTATTGTCTCCATAACATCCCTGAGCATTGTGGGTGATGTGGCCGTGAAGAATTTTCCTCCTGTTTTCTCAGCAATGTCCATAAGTTCTGAGTCATTCACATCAAATCTTGCCATTACATATGTCTTTATTCCTCCCCTCATGACTGGAAAGGGCACGGGTCCTCTCTTACCAATTGCAACCGTGTAGATTTTTACACCCATCTCTTTTGCCATGTCTGCAGC
>JAGGTX010000095.1 GCA_021163525.1 Caldifarciminota bacterium | reverse complement strand
TTGAAAAAACACAGGATAAGACAAAAATAAAGGTGGCTTTTGTGACCACGGATAAAGATAATGAGTTAAGAACAGAGACAAATCGTTATATTCTCCTCCATGTTATTGATTTTACTTTTATAACAGACCCTGTAAAATACGACGAATTGATCACAGCATATAAAAGAAAATATGGAAACCGAGACGACTTCCATCATCTACTCACGAGAATTTATAAATTTATCCTCCGTCCCTGGACAATACAGAAAAAGAAGGAGACTTCGCCTGATTGTTTCAGTATAAGACATAGTGTTTCAAGTTAAATCACCCCGTAAAATAAATCTCTTTGATTATGAAAGTCTTATAACTGGCACAGAATATGTATAAATATCTGCAAAAAGGAGGTGTGTTATGTTTGGATATGGATGGTATGGTCCTGGTTTTGGATGGGGTAGAGGTTGGGGCAGAGGTTGGTGGTTCGGAAGAGGATGGGGTTTTGGTGCAAGGCTTGGTTATTGTCCCTGGACAGGTCTTCCACGGGGATGGAGGTGGGCCTATGGTGGATTTTATCCCTACTGGGGTGCATACAATCCCTATTTTTATGCAAACCCATATGTGAATCCATATGGGTACTGGGGTTATCCTCCAGAGCCCTACAATCCACAGAAAACTGAAACCTCAGGGAATAAGTGAGGGAAAAATGAAAATACTTGTTACATCCACAGGGCCCACCCTTGATTCCCCTGTGGACATGAGGCTTGGAAGGTGTGCCTACTTTATACTTGTTGACCCTGAAACAATGGAGTATGAAGCCATAAGTAATCCTTATGCACAGATGCCCAGTGGTGCAGGTATCCAGGCTGCACAGATGGCACTCCAGACAGGTGCTTCTGTGATTATCACAGGTGCTGTTGGTCCAAATGCATCTGGTGTTCTTGGAACAACAGGGATAAGGGTCTTTGTAAGCCCAAATACAAGTGTTGAAGAGGCAGTAAGAATGTATAAAGAGAATAAATTACAACCTTTAACTGTGGGAGGTGGTTTTATGCCGGGAGGGTTTGGAATGGGAGCAGGATTTGGTGGGGGATACGGAAGGGGTTACGGAAGAGGTGGTGGTTTTGGCAGGGCTGGAGGATTTGGTGCTTATGGTGGTTTTGGACCGGGGTTCGGTCCATGGACACCACCCCAGATGGACCCTGCTGAAGAACTTCAGATATTGAAGACCCAGGCGGAGATGCTTAAAAGACAACTTGATGCAATTGAAAGGAGGATAAGGGAACTTGAAAATTCAGGCTGAACATGTATCATGATGAAAAAGGAGGTGGATGATGAGAGTAGCTGTGAGTGCTACAGAGGCAAATCACAATGTCGCAGGGGTTGACCCCAGATTTGGAAGGTGTTCTTTTTTCGCAATATACGATTCAGATACGGGTGAGTGGAATTCCTTTCCCAATCCAGCAAAGGAGGCGGTTGGTGGTGCAGCAATAAAGGCTGTGGAGTTCCTCAAAAGTAAGAATGTTGATGTTGTTGTTACAGGTAACCTTGGTCCAAATGCAACATCCTCCCTTTCAGCAGCAGGAATCAGGGTAATAACAGGGGTGACTGGGAAAGTGCTTGATGCGGTGAAGATGGCGGGTGGATGAAGGTAGTCATTGGAAGTGGAAAGGGAGGCACGGGAAAGACACTCCTTTCAACCTCCCTTGCCCTTACACTTGAATATGTGAGATACCTTGACCTTGATGTAGAGGAGCCCAATGCTCATATTTTTATAAAACCAGACATCAGGGAGAGAATACCATTCTCAATCCCTGTTCCAGAAATAGACTTCAACCGCTGTACATATTGTGGTGAATGTGCAAAGGCATGTGAGTTTGGGGCGATATTTGTGGGTTCAAACACGGTGAATGTCTTTGAGAAACTATGCCATGGGTGTGCTTCATGTAAACTTGCATGCCCTGAAAATGCAATAAGTGAAAGGCCGTATGTTATTGGTGAAATATCCATAGGCAAAAGGGATAAGATTGAGTATATAATGGGCTATCTTAAATTGACTGAAGCCCTTTCAACCCCACTTATAAGGCACATAAAAAAAGAGTATGGAATGGTATCCGGTGACATTATTATGGATGCACCACCAGGGACCTCATGCCCATTTGTTCAGTCTATCTCCGACACTGATTTTGTCATTCTGATCACTGAACCCACACCTTTTGGTCTTTCAGACCTTGAAATATCTGTTGAGATAGTAAGGGACATGAAATTAAAGGCAGGAATTGTGATAAACCGGGCAGACCTTGGTTCAAAAGAGGTGAAGGAGAAGATAAGTGGGCTGGGGCTTCCTGTGCTTCTTGAAATACCATTCAGTAGGGAGATTGCGGTTGGATATTCAAAGGGCATTCCACTTGTTGATGTGCTTCCAGAATACAGGGAGAAGATAAAAAAACTGTGGGAGAGAATAAGGGAAATGGTATGATAAAGGAAG
Organism: Caldifarciminota bacterium; assembly: GCA_021163525.1. GTDB lineage: Bacteria > Hydrothermota > UBA3072 > UBA3072 > B12-G15 > B12-G15. The sequence goes on along the minus strand of JAGGTX010000095.1, from coordinate 14,260 downwards.
TTGCCATTGTAAGTGGAAAGGGGGGAACAGGAAAGTCAACGATTACGCTTGGACTTGCTTCTCTACTGAAAGACAAAGCAGTTTTCGTTGATGCAGATGTTGATGCCCCTGATATGTACATTGTTATGGAACCGGAACTTCTTAAAAAAGAGGATTTTGAAGGACCAAGATTCCCCGTTTATATACCTGATAAATGCTCAGGATGTGGATTGTGTGAGCAAAATTGCAGGTTTGATGCCATCAAAATAGTGGATATGAAACCGGTTTTCAATGAATTTAAGTGCGATGCCTGTGGTGTATGCTGGAGAGTCTGTCCATTTGACGCTATTGAGGTGAGAAGGGATATTTCGGGTGAGCTCTATATATCGCGCTCAAGATTCGGTCCATTCGTCCATGCAAGACTTTTCCCTGGAAGGGAGAACTCTGGAAAACTTGTAAGCAGGTTGCGGGTTGTGGCAAAGGCCGTGGCTGACGATGCAAAGAAAGACCTTATAATACTTGATGGACCTCCTGGTGTTGGTTGTCCTGTGATTTCAACCATCACAGGGGTATCACTCACTGTGGGTATTGTGGAACCCACCCTTTCAGGAATACATGACATTATCAGGGTTTATGAACTATCAACATTCTTTAATATTCCCTTTACAATTGTGATAAACAAGAGTAATATAAACCCTGATATGGTTCAACGGATAAAGGAGTTTGCCAGTGAGAATGGCATAAAGATACTTGGAGAGATACCATTTTCAAGGAGGATTGTAGAGGCGCTTCTTCAGAGGAAAACCATAATTGAGGGTGATGTTGAGCATGGAATTAAGGAGGAATTAAAAAGGATATGGAATGGAATCCAGTCAATGCTCTCGCTGACGGCATTATAATCACTGATGATAACCTGAAAATCATTAACTTTAATCAGGCAATTCTGAGAATAACAGGTTTTTCACCTGATGAACTGATGGGGAAAGAGATAAAGGAGATACTACCTTATTTTGAGAAAATTGATAATAGTGTAATCTCGGCTGTTGAGACAGGGATGAAGACCAGGGAAGGAATGACAATCAAGGTTCTTGTTTCTGTGAACCCTGTTAAATCACCAGAGGGAAAAACAAATCAATACCTTTTCGTTATCAGGAATATTTTTGAGTACCTCTTTCTCCTGAAGCAACTCATACAGGAAAGAAACTTCAAGGAGGCAATCCTTGAATCCATACTTGATGGTGTGTTTACTGTTGATAGTCAGTTCAGGATAACTTCTTTTAACAAGGCAGCAGAACACATCACAGGGTATAAAAAGGAAGAGGTTCTGGGTAAGAACTGCAGTGAGGTGATGAGGTCACCAGATGCAGATCCCTGTCCCCTGAGAAAAACACTTGAGACAGGGGAAAATGTTTCAAATTATGAAATGGAAATTATAACAAAGAATGGGAAAAGAATCCCTGTATCTGTGAATACTGCGATTCTCTATGATGAAAAGGGTGAGATAATAGGTGGTGTGGAGACATTCAGGGATATGTCCGAGATTGTGAGGCTGAGGAACGAGGTAAGACACAGGTTTTCATTCGGAAACATTATAGGGAAGTCTGATTGTATGCAGATTATTTATGACAAACTTGAGGTGATCTCTGTAACAGACTCAAATGTTCTTATTGAAGGGGAGACAGGAACTGGTAAGGATTTGATCGCAAGAACAATCCACTACAATTCAATGAGGAAGGATAAACCCTTTGTGAAAATAAACTGTGCGGCAATCCCTGAAAATCTCCTTGAGAGTGAACTCTTTGGTTATAAGAAGGGCGCATTTACAGGTGCGGTGATGGATAAAATGGGGAAGTTTGAGGCTGCAGATGGTGGAACCATCTTCCTTGATGAGATAGGGGATATGCCACTCTCACTCCAGGCAAAAATATTGAGGGTGATAGAAGAAAAAGAGTTTGAAAGGCTTGGCGAAGTGAAAAGTAGAAAGGTGGATGTGAGGGTGATTGCTGCCACAAACAGACCCCTTAAAGAACTTGTGGAGCAAGGGAAATTCCGGATGGACCTTTATTACAGATTGAATGTTGTAAGGATAAAGCTTCCTGCATTGAGGGAAAGGGCAGAGGATATACCCCTTCTCCTTGACCACTTTATTGAGGTTTTTAATAAAAAATTCAACAAAAGGGTCAAAGGTGTTGAACAGAGGGTTATGGATTTTCTCCTTGACTATTCATGGCCAGGGAATGTGAGGGAACTTGAGAATGTGATTGAGCATGCCATGATCCATGCCAGGGGAGAATTGATAAGGTTTGACAACCTGCCTGATTACCTTTTTGAAGAATGTGAATCTGGTGCAGTCAGTCTGGAGGATATTGAAAGGGAGCACATACTCAGGGTGTTGAAAAGTGTAAACAATAACAGGACCAGGGCAAGCAAGATACTTGGTATATCCCGCTCCACACTCTGGAGAAAACTCAAAGAACTGAACATAGAATAACCGTGTCAGAAAAGGGTATCAGCATCGGCATTATACACCTCAATAATATGGGGTTTGCCTTCCAGGAAACAGGTATGATAATCTTCCATCTTTCATAAACTGGCATTTCTCCTTGCATTTTATTGGGTTGAATATAAATTATATTGATATGGGTAAACTTCTTATTGTGTCCAACAGGCTTCCCCTCAGTGTTGAGAAGAAAAGGGGAAAGCTATACTTCCATCCGAGTATAGGTGGTCTTGCCACAGGGCTTTCATCCTTCTACAGGGAAAAGAAGGCACTATGGATTGGATGGCCCGGTGTTTCAACAGATAAGATTTCTGTTGAAGAAAAGGTTGAGATTGAAGAGCGGCTATTCACGGATAATTGCCTGCCTGTTTTTCTCACATCCAAGGAGGTGGAAAGGTTCTATGCAGGGTTCTCAAACAGAACCATCTGGCCATTGTTCCATTATTTTTATCAGTATGCCCAGTTCAGGAAGGAGTATTTTGAGGCATACAGATTGGTGAATGAAAAATTCTGCGATGTTATCACAGGGGTTGCAAAACCGGATGATACAATCTGGATCCACGATTACCAGTTGATGCTTCTCCCTGAACTTCTCAGGAAGAAGATACCCTCAGCAACCATAGGTTTTTTCCTCCATATCCCATTCCCATCCTTTGAGGTTTTCAGACTCCTTCCATGGAGAAGGGAGATACTTGAGGGATTGCTTGGTGCTGACCTTGTGGGATTCCATACATTTGGATATGCGAGACACTTTCTATCCAGTGTTTTGAGGATTATGGGATACGACAATACCCTTGGAAGGATAAACCTGAAAAACAGGGTGGTTATTGTTGATGTTTTCCCCATGGGAATTGATTTTGACAGATTCAACAAAGTCGGGGAGAATAAAGAGGTTCAATCTGAGGTTGAAAAGATAAAAAGGAATCTGAAGGCGGAAAAAATCATTATCTCAATTGATAGGCTGGACTATACAAAGGGGATTATAGAGAGGCTTGAGGCCTTTGATGAATTTTTGAAGAGGTTCAAGGAATACAGGGAAAGGGTCTCCATGATTTTGATAACCGCACCATCCAGGTCAGGGCTTGAACATTACCAGTATCTTGAGAAGAGGGTGAACGAACTTGTTGGTAGCATCAATGGAAGGCACGGAAAGGTTGGGTGGATGCCTTTATTGTATATACACAGGTCAATCCCGTTTGAATCGATTGCTGCACTCTATCTTATTGCAGATGTTGCACTTGTTACACCATTGAGGGATGGCATGAACCTGATTGCCAAAGAGTTTGTTGCATCAAAGAGGGATAAAAGGGGTGTTCTCGTCCTGAGTGAGATGGCAGGTGCTGCTATGGAACTTGGAGAGGCCATAATCGTTAACCCCAACAGCAGAGAGGAGATGGTATCGGCAATAAAACAGGCACTTGAAATGTCCCTGGATGAACAGGTTGAAAGAATGGCAAGGATGCAGGAGAGACTGAAGAGATACAATATTATCCACTGGGCAGAGGACTTTACAAAGAAGCTTGAAGAGGCAAGGAACATAAACACAGAACTCCGCTCGCGCAGATTAACAAAGGATATTGAAAGGAAACTTGTTGAGGATTTCTCTTCAGGAGAAAAGAGACTTCTTCTCCTTGATTATGATGGAACACTTGTTCCCTTCAATGTGAGGCCCGAGAGGGCTGGACCTGACAGAGAACTCCTATCAATCATTGAGAAGCTTTCCTCAATCAATGGGGTAAGCCTTGTGATTTCAAGTGGAAGGGACAGGCAGACCCTTGATAGATGGTTTGGCAGGTTCAACATTGGTATAATTGCCGAACACGGGGTATGGGTAAAAAAATCCGGGGATGTCTGGAAGGAGTTTATACCCCTGAACCAGGATTGGAAAAAGAAGATAATGCCTGTGCTTGAGATCTTCACAGATAGAACACCTGGCTCATTCATTGAAGAGAAGGAATTCTCCCTTGTCTGGCACTACAGAGGTGCAGAACCTGGTCTTGCTGATGTGAGGGCGAATGAACTCAAGGATGAACTTATAACCCTTATATCAAATCTTGAACTTGAGGTTCTGGAAGGAAATAAGGTTATAGAGATAAAGAGTGCAGGGATTGACAAGGGGAAGGCTTCCCTTCTATGGGTGGAGGATGGATGGGATTTTATACTTGCAGCAGGTGATGATAATACAGACGAGGATATATTTGCTGTTCTGCCAGAAACAGCATACACGATCAAGGTTGGGCATGGACTTTCAAAGGCGAGGTTCAGGGTGAATTCCTATCTGGATATAAGAGGAATTTTGAGGAAAATCAAGGAGGTGTAAAGTTTATTACCTTTTTTTGAATATTTTATTTTTCATTGACATTTGTTTGATTTTCTTTTATACTCTCTACAACATCATAAAATGGGGTCAACTATGCTAAAAGAGGAATATGAGAGTATATACATGGTGCTATCTCCAAGAAAGAAAAGGAGGTTGTTATTAACCATAGCGAGTATTACCCTGATGCGCTTATGAGCAGCGTTGGTTACCATAAGGAAGATGACAGAGCCGTTTTGATTGAGGCAGGCCGTATGGAAAGAAACTTTGGATATGTTAATACTTACGGTATGCATAAGAGGTCTTCTTTTTTAGGGGTTAAAAGATACTCCATTCCCATCCTCCCAGGTAACGATGGCTTTAAATCCCGATTATTAGGTAGTGAAGGACGGATTCCTTTAGGGTTGTTTCCCAACGCATACACACAGGTTCTAACAGAAAAACCTTTTTATGCAACAGTAAAATTATAACCAATTTAACATAGGAGGTCCTGATGGAAGATAAAATGGGAATTGCACTTGGAATGGTAGAAACAAAAGGGTTGGTAGGTGCGATTGAGGCAGCCGATGCAATGGTTAAGGCTGCAAGGGTTCACCTTATTGGTAAGGAGCAGATTGGTGGTGGTTATGTAACCGTGTTTGTTAGAGGTGATGTTGGAGCTGTGAAGGCTGCAACAGATGCAGGAGCAGCAGCAGCAAGCAGGGTTGGGGAACTTGTATCCGTGCATGTGATACCAAGACCCCATATTGAGGTTGAGAGCATTCTTCCTGGTGGTGGAATAAAGAGGGAGGCATAACTTGGAAGATAATGCACTTGGAATGGTGGAGACCCTCGGACTCGTGGGGGTGATTGAGGCAGCCGATGCCATGCTCAAGGCTGCAGAAGTTACCCTTGTTGGTTATGAAATCACCACGGGTGGAATGGTGATGGTGAAAGTGAGGGGAACCACTGCCGCATGTCAGGCTGCTGTGGATGCAGGTGCAGCAGCGGCGAGCAGGGTTGGACAACTTATCTCTGCCCATGTGATACCCAACCCTGATGTTGAAACAGAGAAGGTGATTAAATCCATCTCCCGTGGACCTGGCATGGAAAGGTCAAAACCCCTTGAGGAGATGACCGTGAAGGAGTTGAGGGAGATTGCAAGGAGAACCGATGGATTTCCACTTTCAGGTAGAGAGATTTCAAACGCAAACAGGGAAACACTTCTGAAGTTGTTCAGGGAGATGGAAAATAGGAGTAAAAATTGAACCTTGATAAAGACCTTCTCTCAATACAGCAGGCAAGAGACCTTGCAAAGAGGGCAAAGGAGGCACAGAGGGTGCTTGCTGAATTCACCCAGGAGAAGATTGATGCCATTGTTAAGGCAATGAGGGATGCTGCACTTGAGAATGCCGAATCCCTTGCAAAGATGGCCATTGAGGAGACGAAACTGGGTGTATATGAGGATAAGGTTACAAAGAACAGATTTGCCACGGAGAATGTCTATCAGTGGATTAAGGATATAAAGACCGTCGGATTTATTAGGGAGTTTCCCGAACGGAAGATATACGAGATTGCAGAACCCATGGGAACAATTATGGGGATTACACCTGTAACAAACCCCACATCAACCGTGATATACAAAGCGCTGATTTCTCTAAAGGCAAGGGATACAATTGTCTTTGCACCGCACCCAAAGGCTGTAAACTGTTCTAAGGCTGCAGCAGATATACTGCATGAGGCAGCGGTTAAGGCAGGTGCACCTGAAGGCTCAATCCTCTGCATGGATATAATAACAAAAGAGGGTTCAAATGCCCTGATGCGTGACCCGAACATTGACCTTATCCTTGCAACGGGTGGTTCTGCAATGGTGAAGGCTGCCCATTCTTCAGGAAAGCCCGCCATAGGGGTTGGCCCTGGTAATGTGCCTGCTTACATTGAGAGGAGCGCAGATATAAGGAAGGCTGTTTCAGCAATCCTTGCAAGCAAGACATTTGATAATGGCACTGTTTGTGCCTCAGAACAGAATGTTATTGTGGACAGGGTTATCTCACCACAGGTGCGTGAGGCATTCAGGGAAATGGGTGGATATTTCCTTTCCCCTGAAGAGGCTTCAAAGGTTGAAAAGGTTATCTTTTCCTCCAAGGGACTTCCCAGTCCAGATATAGTGGGGCAGACTGCCCAGTTCATTGCAAGCAAGGCAGGGATAAGTGTTCCACCCGATACAATTGTCCTGATAGCAGAACCCGGAGGAGTTGGACCAAACTTTCCACTTTCAAAGGAGAAACTCTCCCCTGTTCTCGCATACTTTGAGGTTGAGGACTGGCAGGAAGGTTGTCAGTTGTGCATAAAGGTGCTGAAAACAGGAGGACTTGGGCATACCCTTGTGATACATTCACAGAATGAGGATGTAATAAGGGAGTTTGCACTGAAAAAGCCAGCATTCAGGATACTTGTGAACACGGGTGGAACACATGGTGCAATAGGTCTTACAACAGGGCTTGAACCCTCAATGACCCTGGGATGTGGTGCAATGGGTGGAGGAATCACCTCCGATAATGTTGGCCCCATGCATCTGATGAACATAAAGAGGCTTGCATACCCAACAATGGAACTTGAGTTCAAGAAGAGGGCAGTCCCTGATGGAAGACCTGCAGAGGAAATAGCACACCTTGAACACTCCAGACCAATTGAGACCGAGAAAACCCTTACAGAGGCAGAGATTGAGGAAATAGTCAGAAGGTTTTTGAAAGAACGGGGACTTTCCAGTTGAAGGACAGCAGGATAGTTGAGGTTGTAAAGAAGATTATTGAACAGGAACTTGTCGGGCTTATGCCCTCATCAAGACCCATTCCCATAGGTGTTTCTGGAAGGCATCTCCATATCTCCAGAGAAGACCTTGATGTGATATTTGGTAAGGATTACCAGTTAACAGAGGATAAACCCTTGACACAACCAGGGCAGTATGCAGCAAAGGAAAGGGTTACACTGGTTGGTCCTCGTGGCGTTATTGAAAATGTCAGGATACTGGGGCCTGTGAGGAGCAGAACCCAGGTTGAAATTTCCTTCACGGATGCAAGAAGACTTGGATTGAATCCACCAATCAGGGATTCTGGTGACCTTGATGGAACACAAGGTATAACAATTGTAGGTCCTGCAGGATCTGTCACCATTCCTGAAGGGGTAATCATTGCCAAGAGGCATATACACATGACCCCTGAGGATGCAAAGGAGTATAATGTTGTTGATGGAGAGATTGTGAGGGTTGTTTGTGGTGATGAGAGGAAACTTATCTTTGATGAGGTGCTTATAAGGGTCAGCGAGAATTACAGGCTTGATTTTCACATTGACTTTGATGAGGCAAATGCTGCAGGTGTAAAAACAGGTGACCTTTGCTACCTCCTGAAGAAAAAAGGTGAGGTGAAGGTGCCTGAAAAAAGGGAGGTTGTAAGGAGGCTTGTGACAGAGGTTGATGTGAGGGAGGCAGAGGAGAAGGGGTTGAAGATAATACTTGTTAAGGGAACAATTATCACACCCCTTGCCCTTGAATTGGGGCTTTCAAAGGGTGTTATTATTGATAGAAGATGATGGATTATAGAAGGATGCTTGAGGACATAGAGAAGAAGACACTTGCTTCCTATGGTATGAAGAGCAGTGATACTCGGGGGAGAAAGCATCCAGAAGACCCTCCCCATTTCAGGACAGAGTTTCAGAGGGACAGGGATAGAATAATTCATTCAACTGCATTCAGGAGGCTGGAATACAAAACACAGGTGTTTGTTAACCACGAAGGTGACTATTACAGGACAAGGCTCACTCATACAATAGAGGTGCAACAGGTGGCAAGAACCATTGCAAGGGCACTGAGACTGAATGAGGACCTTGCAGAGGCAATCAGCCTTGCACACGACATAGGTCATACACCTTTTGGCCATGCAGGCGAGGCAAAGCTCCATGAAATAATGGAAGGCAAGGGTGGATTTGAACACAACATGCAGGGGTTGAGGGTTGTTGATTATCTTGAAAACAAGTACGAAAAATTCAGAGGGCTGAACCTTACCTTTGAAACACGGGAGGGCATTGCAAAACATAAAACAAGTTATGATAACCCGGATAGATTGCCGGATGAATTCCTTCCTGATAAAAGCCCTACACTTGAGGCTCAGATAGTGAATCTTGCAGATGAGATTGCATACAATGCCCATGACATTGATGATGGCTTGAAATCAGGGAATATAACGCTTGAACAGATACTTGAAAGCGTTCCCCTTTTCAGGGAATTGTATGAAAAGGCATTCCACATTAAGGACAGGGAAAAGAGGGTATATGAGGCAATCAGGGAATTTATTGGTATGCAGATACACGATGTGATTGAAAACTCCCTTGAGATGATTAAAAAGGCAGGTGTTGAGAGTGTGGATGATGTGAGGGAGTGTGATGTTTTGATTGACTTCAGCCCTGAGATGAGGGAGAAGAATGGCATTTTGAAGAAGTTTCTCTACGAAAATCTCTACACCCACTACAAGGTGATTAAGATGCAGGAAAAGGCAAAGAGATACATTGAGGCACTCTTCAATGTCTATATGGAGAACCTTAAACAACTTCCTCCCCAGTTTTATGCCATGCTTGAAGAATTTCCACCAGAGAGGGTGGTATGTGATTACATTGCTGGTATGACAGACAGGTATGCCCAGGACGAGTATGCCAGATTATTCTATCCGTTCACACGTATGTAGAATCTTTGATAGATACATCCTGAAAGAAACACTTCTTCCATTCTTTTGCGGTCTTTTCATATTCACCTTTGTTCTGCTTATGGATAACCTTTTCCAGTTGATAGATTACATGATAGGAAAGAAGGTGGGTGGTTATCTTGTGTGGCAGGTGTTTGTTTACACCTTACCCTTTATCTTCTCCCTCACCATACCCATGGCTGTGCTTGTCTCAATGATTTCTGCATTTGGAAGATTGAGTGGTGATTCAGAGATTATTGCCATAAGGTCATTTGGAATAAATCCATTGACCCTGCTCAAATACCCCCTCATTTTGAGTTTGCTTCTTTTTGCAGGTCTTTCTCTATTTAACGGGTTTGTTGTGCCAGAGTCAAATTACAGGTTGAAAACAGCACTTGTGAAAATTGCAAGGAAGAGGCCGTCCCTCAACCTTCAGGAAAGGGTGTTCAACACCATACACGATGGTTATACACTCTGGGCGGAAAGGATTGACCACTCTAAGGGGCTATTAACAGGTGTGCAACTGAAGGAGAGTTTGAGGGATGAGCCAGACAGGATTATTGAGGCACATCAGGCATCCATGTTTATGGCTGGTGATACCCTGGTTCTCCATTTTTATGATGGAGAGGTGCATGAGATAGACAGGCGTGACCCTTCAAGATATAGGGTTCTTTCCTTTTCAGAATACATAACAAAGATACCCTTTCCATCAGAAAGAAAAGGTGGAAAGATTTCAAGGAGCAGTAGGGAGATGAACCTTGTGGAACTCTTCAAGAGAGTAAAAAAGCAGAAGAAGAAAAAGATGGTCTGGAGGTATCTCCTTGAGATACAGAAGAAGTTCAGCATACCACTTGCGGGTGTTTTGTTTGTGCTTGTTGGTGCACCCATAGGAATAGGAATGAGAAGGGGTGGTATAGGAACAGGTGTTACCGTGTCATTCTTTATATTCCTGTTTTATTACATCATCATGATTGGTGGTGAAGAACTTTCAGAGAGGGGTATGGTATCACCTTATATATCTGCCTGGCTTCCCAATTTATTTCTCATTATCATCGGTGCAGTTGCCATAAGGAAGGGGATATATGGGAGGTAAAATCATTGAGAGGTATATTTTAAGGGACTTTTTCAGGGCTTTTTTGCTGGCAATCATTGCCATTGTTATTATCTATCTCATAACAGATTTTTTTGAGAGAATTGGTTTTTATATTGATAGAAAAGTGCCTACAAGAATTCTTGCGGGTTATTATTTCTTCCATTCCTTTTATGTTCTTATCCTCATTGCACCCCTTGCCTTTCTTCTTGGTGTTTATTTCTCCCTTGGAAGGTTGACAAAGAACAATGAGGTTCTGGCCATGAGAGGACTGGGCATATCCCCATTCTTCATTTATAGACCTATTTTTCTATGGGCATTACTCATTTCACTTGGATTTACTTATATAAATACGAATGTTGTTCCTTGGGCACTGCATAACAAGAGGATATGGTGGAGGGAGAAAATTTTGAAGATAGGTTCAGGTCAGGCATTCTTTGAGAGGAAGGTGGGCATGATACTGAAAAGTGGATGGTATCTCTATGCTGAAAGGCTTTTGAACAGAACCCTCATTGGTATAGACCTTATTTATATGAAGGATGGCAAGATAAAGAGAAGAATATATGCAAAAAGGGGAATATTCCAGGATGGGGAATGGGTTTTGAAGGATGTTTATATTAGGAGTTTCGGTGAAGGGGAGAGGTTTGAAAAGAAGAAGGAACTAAAAGCAGAATTCATATCAGAGTCACCAGAAGATATTCTGAAGAAGAGACAGAGACCTGAGGAGATGGGGATTTTAAGGCTTCTGAACCACATAAGGGAGTTGAACAGAAGGGGGCAGCCTGTTCAGAGGGAGAAACTTGAATTCTACATGCGTTTCTCCTACCCTGCCCTGTGCTTTATCCTTGTTCTTTATGGATGTCCACTTGCCCTTGAGGTGAAGAGGAAGGGGCTTGCCTTCGGGCTTGGATGGGGCCTTTTTCTTGCATTCTTTTTCTGGGGTATTGTCCAGCTATTCAGAGTTCTGGGAGAGAAGGGTGCAGTTTATCCATTCTTTGCCGCTGCCCTCCCCAACCTTGCCTTCCTCACAGGTGGGATTATCCTGATGTGGGTGAGAAAGATGTAATCTACATTTATATAAATTTTCCGCAGGATTGCCTCAACAGAACAAACTTAAGTGAGAAGTGCCGAGATTATTCCCACGAGGAATATTCCATCAAACACCCCTGCACCACCAATGCTCATTACCCCTCTTCCCATCCTCTGCAGGTGATGAAGGTGAAGGATGTCAGCACCAATCAATGTTCCAATAACGCCAGAGGAGTATGCAAGTGGTGCGGGATTTTCCCTGAAGAGGAGAAATGCCACAAGGGCACTCACCACTGGAGGGATGAATGCAGGCATGATGATACCAATACCCTTTACGGGTCTTGCAATTACATAGGTTACAGCGGTCACTATCAATGTTGAAAGGAGGAACACATTGATTGGAACAAATCTCAAAAGGTAAAGGCTCAGGAGAACAGGAAGTATGGCTCCCCCTACATTTATTGCAATAACCTGTTCAGAAATTTCAGCAGGGAATCCGGGCATCCTTTCTACATAAGGTGGTAATGCACCGGTGTCCTCTTCAATATACCTTCTATAAATCGGAATATTTATACCACTCCCTATAAGACAAAGAACATAAAAGAGAATGCCTGTCCCAGTGGAGAGCCCGAGGTTTGAAAAACTGATACTGATTATTCCCAGTTGGAGGAGAAATAAAAGAAAGGGCAGCAGCAGAATGAAGAGTATTATGAGGATTATTGAAACGGGTAAAAAAAACATATTTCAACCCCTTGAAAAAAGGGGGGTGATGCCCCCCGATTTTACTTTTCTCCTGAACAGTTTTCGTATTTCTTCATATAAATCTTTGCGTTTTTTGTATCTTTTTTGGCCACATAGGAGTTATATATAAGGAGATAAAAGTTACAATTTTTGGGGTTCACCTGAACGGCCTTTTTGAGAAGTTCAATACACTTATCATACATCTTCAGGTCATAATAGATGTAACCAAGATTTGTATAGACAACCTCAACGTTTTTATCATTTTTCTTTTTCAAAAGTTCGAGTGCCTTCAAGTATGGCTCAATTGCCTCCCTTTCTTTTCCGGCCTCCCTATATGCATTCCCAAGGTTGAGATAGACAAGCCCATCCTCAACACCTGATGAAAGTATCTTATTGTATGTCTCTATCGCCTTATCAAACTTCTTTCCATTCAGGTAAGAGGCTGCAAGGAGCATCAGGATATTGGTATTGTTATTGGATTTTTCTGCTGCGATTTCAAAGTACTTTGCCGCATTTTCATAATCACCACTTGTGTAATACTGGTGCCCGAGCAGTCTGTATGGTTCTGGATTATCAGGGTCCATTTTTATGGCTTCATCATAAAATTTTTCAGCCTCATCTGGTTTACCCATATTTGTAAGTATAGCACCCTTCATTATTAAACTATTGAACTTTGTCTCTTTGTCATTGGCGAGTGAAAGGGCCTTCTCATTGTAATCAAATGCCTTCTGAAATTCCTCCTTCTTCATATAATGCCTTGCTGCCTGGTCGTAGGTGTACCAGTATGGATTTGGTTTCATGGGGTCGTTCTTCATCTCTTTAAGCGCCTTTTCTTCGTCAATCTCCATTGCCTTTGCATACATTTTTGCTGCCTCTTCCCATTCCTTTTTCTGTGAATATGCCTTACCAAGCCATAAGTATGCAGCATAGTTGTTCGGCTCAGCCTCAATGGCCTTTTTGAACTGTTCAATTGCCTTATCATACTGGCCAGATTGGTAATAAACCTTTCCACCAGTCATAAATTGGGACTGACACCCAGCAAGCAACAAAAAAATTCCCAATGCAATGAACACCTTTTTCATAGTGCCTCCTTTTTTTCACCAGTTTATGTATTTATGCAATTTTGTCAAGGTTTCGCTTTAAAATTTCTCGCCATCCAGGGACGGAGGATAAATTTATAAATTTATCAAAATGTCAAATTTTCAAACTCCGTCCCCGGAGAAAGAAAGGTGGATTTCTCTTGACAAGTTTCTCATGTTTGATAATCTATGGCAACATGGATTGGAAAGAACTGGAAGAGATCTCCCTTGAGGTTCGCAGGGATATAATTAAAATGGTGGCAGAGGCAAAGTCAGGCCATCCCGGGGGGAGTCTATCTGCTGTTGAAATCCTTGTGTATCTGTATTTTAAGAGGATGAGGATTGACCCTGAGAACCCTGACTGGCCTGATAGGGATAGGTTTGTGCTGTCAAAGGGGCATGCAACCCCTGTTTTTTATTCTGTTCTCGCCAGAAGGGGGTTTTTCTCCAGAGATATTCTCCTCACATTCAGAAAGACAGGCTCAATCTTACAGGGACATCCCTCATATCTTGAAACACCAGGTGTGGAGGCATCAACAGGCTCCCTGGGTCAGGGTTTATCCATTGCCAATGGAATTGCACTTGCAGGGAAGATTGATAAGAAGGACTACCATGTTTATGTCCTGCTCGGTGATGGTGAGATTGAGGAAGGGGAGATATGGGAGGCTTCCATGTCCGCACACAGATTTGGTCTTGATAACCTCACTGCAATCCTTGACAACAACAACCTCCAGATTGATGGAAGTGTTGACAGAATTATGGATCCATATCCGCTTGAGGATAAGTGGCGTGCCTTTGGATGGCATGTGATTT
>JAGGTX010000196.1 GCA_021163525.1 Caldifarciminota bacterium | reverse complement strand
TGCAATGAATATCTTTCGTTCGCGCACTATTTTTCTGTTTTTCTCCCACATAAAAAGCCTCTGTTCAGGTGTGGGCATAAGTTCAATCGTATAACTTCTACCTATGGGCATATAATGGAATATCCAGGCATAGAAGGCCTTTGGTTCCTTTTCAAAGTAGAAATCATAAAACTCATCACTTGTGATTATATCAACATTCTGAGAGGTTGCCGTTATAGAAATACCAAAAGGAACCCCAGCATCCCTTAAGTTTTGCATTGCCTTTCTTATACGCTTATAAACCCCTTTTCCTCTTCGTGCTTCGGTCTCTTTCTCAAAACCTTCAACCGAAATAGCCGGAGTGATATTCCCCAATTCAGCAAGCCTCTTTGCTACCTTTTCATCAATTAGAGTTCCATTTGTATACATCAGAAAGAATGTATCTCTGTGTTTCTCCGCAATATCAAATAAACCCTTGTAAAGTAAAGGCTCTCCTCCAGATATAACAATGAAGTGAGAACCCCAGAGTTCTCTTGCTTCCCGCACAATCCTGTCAAAGACATCAAAGTCAAGTTTTTCATCGCTCTTTGCCCCAGAACTTGCATAACAACCAATACAGCGGAGATTGCAGGCTTTAATTGGGCTGATTGTAACAAAAGTGGGGGGATAAAATCCGAATTCATTCCAGAATTTTTCCTTTACATCAGCATCCCCACCTCTGAGCACGCTACCCAGTAGAATATCCAGAAGGGCATTTCTACATCCGGGGGAAATGCCACTGGACATTGCCCTTTCTATGGTATAAAATATTGCCCTCACCATATAATATTTGTCTTCCTGCTCTTTAGCAGGATATTTTTCAGATTCCTTTATTATGTATTCGTTGTACACCTTATTGAGAGCATTCTTGAGGATGAAATTTCTAATCGCCCTATTCTGCACGGCCGTATGTGCAATTCCTTTTACAGGTTTTTCTAACAATGCCTTTATTTTAACCATCGTTCACCTCCTGTAAGATTTAACAGGGTTTTCTAATCTATCCTTTATCTCGGGCAGGACAGCAATGGCCGCCTTTTCTCCAGCCAAAATAGCTTCCTTGGCTCGGAAGAACTCATGGGGACGAATGAAACCGGTCTCCGGGCTGATCAAAAAATCTGGTTTGTATCTTGTGAGTTGTAATGCAGAGATTTGATAGTTAGTAATGGTTATGGATTGAAGAATCATGCTGAATATATTTGGGCCTGAAGTTTTCTTTCTCACAAATTCCCTGGCAAAGACGATAGGCCTCCGGGAAGCCAGATATTTACCCAGTCGTGTATTTACAATCTTTGAGTTAATCTTACCTATTTTTGTAGTCCTGCTCTCTTTTTTAATTCTAAGGTTCTGTATATGTTTTTGAGGCGGAGGAAGAACATTTACAGCAATCACTATATCCGCTCCCATACCAATGGTCGTACTTACAGGAACAGGATTTACAAGCCCACCATCCACCAGAAGTCTTCCGTTATGCTCCACAGGCGTAAATATTCCAGGGATAGACATACTTGCCCTGATGGCAGTGATTAGCGAACCCTCCGTAATAATGATTTCCTCTCCACTCTGCAGGTCGGTTGCCACAGCGGCAAAAGGAATTTTAAGGCTACCAATGTTCTGCCTGCCAAGAATTGACTCAATAAATTTCTCTATTCTGCTGCCATCAAGCAGTCCGGAATTTGAAATAGTCGGGGTGAAGAGAGAGATTGTCTTTTTTCTATCTATATTCAGGGTAATCTCCTCAATCTCAAATGGGCTGATCCCGGCGGCATAGATAGCGCCTATCAATGCTCCTGCACTTGTTCCCGCAATAAAATCTATAGGAATTCCCTCTCTATCAAGAACCTTTAGGACGCCGATATGAGCAAGCCCCCTTGCTGAACCACTACCAAGGGCAAGCCCTATCTTCTTTGTTCTACTCTCCTTATTCTGTTTTCCCTTGAGAGCAGTATTTTTTTCAACCACTTTCTTTTACAATCTGCTTCTTCAGTTGTTCAATCTCCCTCTTCAAATTTTCAAATTCCAATCTTGTTGGTATATTCATATGGTTGAGTATCTCTCTGACAAAATTTTCAATCTCCCTTTTACTTTCCTCCACTCTGGCAAGCAATGCCTTCAGTATACTATCCTTTTCATTCCTTGATACCTTACCTATTTTAACGAGACGCTCAACAATCTCCTTTAACTTTCGTTCCGTGAAGGAGATTATTCCCGGATGACCAGAAACAGGTTCCTCTAAACTGGAGGTTGCTCTTCTTCTCTGCTGTTCCAGGATGATTTGCGTCAATACCATCAGGGTTATATCATCTCCTGTTTTATTATCTATCACAAGAATCTCTTCTCCATCTGCCAATAATTCAGCAATACCCGTTAGAGTGATGAACTTTGAGTTTTTCATGTCATACATCTTCCGTCCAGCATATTTTTTTATAATCCTCAATCCAGTTGTATGATTTCTGCCTTGTTTCAATTTTAGACCTCCTATTTTCTGCATTGCGTAATAGATACATCAAAATATAAAATTGTCAAGTCTTCTTCCCCATAATGTTGCTATATTGTAGAGACATATGCCAGGATTTGGTTATTACTCTATGATAGTATGTTGATTATACAGCTGGATACCTTCTTAATTTTTTCATACAAAATTTGTAGGAATAATCTTGACAGAACGGGTAAAGGGTGTAATTTACCTGAAAGGATAAAAAAACAGGAGGATATAAATGGAACAGATGAACCTGAAAGTTCAAAAAGAAAGGTTTAAGGGCACAAAGAAGATTATGGTTTTCAGTGGTAAGGGGGGTGTCGGGAAGTCAACCATCGCTGTGAATCTTGCCTATGCAATTGCTATGGAGAAGGGGAAGGATGTTGGGATTATGGATGTTGATATCCATGGGCCAAATGTCCCCAAAATTCTTGGTGTTGAGAATGAAAGAATGATTGTAAAGGATGGTAAGATTCAGCCTGTGAAGGCCCTTGAAAATCTGAAGGTGGTTTCAATAGGTTTTCTCCTTGAGAACCAGGATACTGCTGTGATATGGAGAGGGCCTTTGAAGATTAAGCTGATCAGGCAGTTTGCTGATGAAATAGAGTGGGGTAAGCCTGATTACATGATAATTGACCTTCCACCAGGCACAGGTGATGAACCCCTATCCATTGCACAGGAGCTTCAACCTGTTGATGGTGCCATTGTGGTTACAACACCGCAGGACCTGAGTCTGCTTGATTCAAGGAAGGCTGTAGATTTTGCAAGGAAACTTGAGATTCCTGTTCTTGGTATTGTTGAGAATATGTCCGGCTTAAGATGCCCACACTGTGGAAAGATGATAGAAATATTTAAGGTGGGTGGTGGTGAAAGGTCTGCAAAGGAACTTGGTGTTCCATTCCTTGGAAGGGTTCCCATGGACCCGAAGGTTGTTGAACTCTCCGATAAGGGGGAACCTGTTATAAGGGTTTTGAAGGGTTCTGAGGTTTACAATGCAATGATGGATATTGCCAGGAAGGTTGTTTCAGCACTTGAAGATATGGCAGAAGAAAAGAAGGGATGAGGATAGGTATATCTTCCACCCTTGTTAAGGATAGCAGTATCTTTCCCCTTATTAAACTTATGGGAGAGAAGAGGTTTCTCTTCCTTGAAATAAGGTGCAGGAAAGGACACTTTGAGTATGAAGATATTGAGAGCATAAAGAAACTGAAGTGTGCATTGAAGAGGGCAGGGGTTACACCCCTTGCCCTCCATCCACCTGACTGGATTGACATTGGTTCACAGAATGAATGGGAGAGAATGCGTTCTGTGAGAGAGGTTGAGAAATGTATCCTTGTTGCTGAAAAACTACATGTCCAGAGAGTAATCCTTCATCCGGCAAACTCCACCACAGAGATTTCCATTATCAGAAAGAGCCTTGATGAGATCGTTCCTTTTTCTGAGGAGTGGCGTGTTGAGGTTGTTCTTGAGAATCCGTTTCCCCCAAAAACAGGTTCAGACCTCTGGACACTGAAGGCACTTTCGGATGAATATAAAATCGGGATATGCCTTGATACATCCCATCTCTTTGCAAATGGGGATGTTGATTATGTTGTTCTTAACAATATTTCAGGTTTGGTAAAGGAAGTCCACGCTTCAGATTCTCGTTTTTCTGGAAAGGATGACCACCTGCTTCCTGGGGAAGGTAAATTGAACTGGGGGGAAATTTTTAAGAATATTGATAATAATAATATTGATGTTATAATTGAACTCATGCCAGCAAAAGACCTTGAAAAGAGGCTTGATGAAATTGAGGAGGTGATGGAGAGATGGTTATCTGGCTTGTTTTAGCAATTACTCATAAGCCATTTATTGTCTGTTCCCTTCCAGCGGTGGCTTCAATCGTTCAGGAGGTAGGAGGTAATAAGGTTGAAGTATTGAGCATACTTCAGGGTGTTGAGAATCCACATACATTCAGTTTGAGACCCGGGGACATGAAAAAGATTGAAAGGGCTGATCTAATATTTATCATAGGACTGCATATGGAGGATTGGCTTCCAGAGGGCATTCTCAAAGAGAAGGGATATTCACTTGGCGATTCTCTGGGTATAAAGGGGAATCCCCATATATGGCTTTCAATCAAATATACAGAGAAGATTGCTGAGGAGGTGAAGAGGGGGCTTGTAAGGATAATGCCAGAAGATTCTACATACTTTAAGAGAAGGCTGGTTGTTTTTAAGTCCATGCTGAAGTCAATAAAAATATCGGATTGTTTGAAGAACAGAAAGGTTGTTGAAATGTTTCCCGCCTTTGATTATCTTCTGAACGACATTGGCCTTGAAAACATCTACACAATCATCAATGTGCCGGGGAAGAGGCCTTCACCCAGAAGGATATCTGAGGCGATAGATATAATAAAGAAGAATAGAATAACTGCTATTGTATCAAACCCATTCAATGACTTTGGCATAAGTGATGCTATAGTGAAAGAGACTGGTGTGAAGGTTATTATTCTTCTTCCCCAGGTGGGTATGGAGGAGGGAATAGATACTCAGATTGGCCTCTTGAAGGAGAACATAAGGAGGCTTGTTGATGGATTGTGTGGTTGAACTTGCCGGGGTTACGGCAGGTTACAACAATAAAGTGGCGATTGAGGACATTAACCTCTGCATAAAGGAAAGAAGTTTTACAGGAATAATAGGGCCAAATGGCTCTGGTAAAACAACCCTATTAAGGGTGATAACGGGTTCACTTCATCCATTCACCGGAACTGTTAAGGTATTTGGCCATCCTCCCATAAGGGTAAGAAACAGGATAGGTTATGTTCCCCAGTTTTTCAACGATGACCCATACATCCCATTTTCAGCCATTGAGGTTGTTCTCTTTGGTCTTTATCCAAACATCGGGATGGTGAAAAGGCCAGGACATAAGGATATTGAAAGGGCAAGACAGGCACTTGATACTGTTGGTTTGTTGGATAAAGAAGGGGAGCCCTTTGGTCATCTTTCTGGTGGACAGAAGAGGCGGGTTATGATTGCGAGGGCACTTGCTGGGGATCCGGATATTCTTTTACTTGATGAACCTTCAAGTGGACTTGATGTCAAAAGTATAAGGATTATTCTTGACCTTCTCCACAGACTTAACACAGAGAGGAATATCACCATAATCCTTGTTACCCATAACATAAACCAGATAACCTCATATCTTGATTATGTTGTTTATATGAGGAAGAGGATTTATGTTGCAGGGAATCCAAAGGAGGTGCTATCAAAGGAAGTTCTGAGTGAACTCTATGGGGCACCTGTTGATGTTTTTGAGAGGAATGGAAACATCTGTGTGCTTGTTGAGGATTCCCATGCCTGAACTTTTGCATTATGCATTTATGCAGAAGGCCATCATTGCCTCTATCCTTGTTGGCCTTACCTGCTCACTGGTTGGTATCGTTGTTGTTTTGAAAGGTATGTCTTTTATGGGTGCAGGGATTGCGCATGCCTCATTTGCTGGTGTAACACTGGCACTACTGCTTGGTCTGGAACCCTTTTATTTTTCCCTAATTTTTGCAGTGATTGCTTCAATCTTTATAGGATACATGGAAAGGAGAGGGGGGCTTAAAATTGATGTCCCCATAGGTATCATATTTTCATTCACAATGGCACT
>JAGGTX010000167.1 GCA_021163525.1 Caldifarciminota bacterium | reverse complement strand
AGGTTTCACTTCCTCATACAAAATACATCATTCCAACCTATCAGGTGATTGCAATGGCAGAGGCCTCATCCAACCTTGCAAGGTATGATGGTGTGAGATACGGAACAAGGGTCTCTGGTGAAAACTTCACAGAGATGATAAGAAATACAAGGGAAGAGGGATTCCTTGCAGAGGTTAAGAGAAGAATTATGATCGGGACCTATGTGCTTTCAAGTGAGGCGTTTGGCGAATACTATGACAGGGCATCAAAGGTGAGAACCCTCATAAAGATGGAGATGTTGGATGTGCTGAAGGAAACAGACCTGATAATAACCCCAACCACGCCAAATCCTGCATTCAAAATTGGAGAGAGGATAGATGACCCTGTTAAGATGCATCTTGCTGACAGGTTCACAGCAGGTGTGAATCTTGCAGGTCTTCCAGCCATAAGTGTTCCTGGAGGGAAGACCAGGGATGGGCTTCCCGTAGGAATTCAATTCATTGGCAGGGAGTTTGATGAGCCAACCATTTTTGATTTGTGTGAAACAATAGAAAAGGAGAGAGGATGGAACTGAAACCAAGGATTGGTATAGAGGTTCATACCCAGTTGAAGACCAAAACCAAGGTCTTTTGCTCCTGCCCTGTAACATTTGGTGAAGAGCCAAATACCCACATCTGCCCCGTGTGTATGGGTTATCCAGGTGTTCTTCCTGTTCTGAACAAAAAGGCAGTGGAACTCACATTGAGGATTGCCCTTGCCCTGAACTGTGAGATTGATATGCATTCAAGGTTTGCAAGGAAGAACTACTTTTATCCTGACCTGCCAAAGGGTTATCAGATAACCCAGTACATGAGACCCATAGGAAGGAATGGATACATTGATATAGGTGGTAAACGGATAAGGATAAACAGGGTTCACCTTGAGGAGGAAACAGCGAAGATGATTCATCGGGGTGATAAGACCCTCCTTGATTTCAACAGGGCTGGCGTTCCCCTTGTTGAGATTGTGTCTGAACCTGACATAGAGAGTGGTGAGGAGGCTGTCCTGTATCTCAAGATGCTTCAGGCAATTCTCAGGTTTACAGGCGCCTCAGACGCAGACATGGAGAAGGGAATGATGAGATGTGAACCGAACATCTCCGTTGGTGTGGGTGATGAACTGGGGACAAAGACAGAGATAAAAAACCTCAATTCATTCAGGGCAGTCCAGCGGGGTATTGACTATGAGATAAAGAGGCAGACAGGGATAATAAAAAATGGTGGGAAGGTTGAACAGGTTACACTTTTGTGGGATGAGGCAAGGAAGGAAACAAGGATAATGAGGAAGAAGGAGACAGCAGCAGACTACAGATACTTCCCTGAGCCAGACCTTCCACCACTTGTTTTAACCAGAGAGTACATAGAAGGGATAAAAAAGACCCAGCCTGAATTACCATATGGGAAAAAAAGAAGGTATGTGGAGGATATGGGTTTAAGGGAGTATGAGGCAGGGATAATCTCAATGGATATGGTGATGGCACAGTATTTTGAGAGGGCATCAGAATTATGGGATAAACATCAGGAAATAGCAAAGTGGATAGTGTCTGAACTTATAAGGTATAAAAATTACGATAAACTTAATCCGGAGAATTTCATACAACTCCTGAAACTTGTTGATGAAGGTAAGGTTTCAAGGATTGCTGCAAAGGATGTCCTACCTGAGATGATTGAGAGTGGAAAATCTGCAATGGAGATAGTTAAGGAAAAAAACCTTCTCCAGGTGAGTGATGAATCCTCGTTGAAGGATATGGTTCTGGAGGTTTTTAATGAGAACCCGAAGGAGTTTGAAAGGCTAAAGAATGGGGAGGATAAACTCATAGGATTCTTTGTTGGTCAGGTTATGAAAAAGACAAAGGGAAGGGCAGATCCAAAGGTGGTGAACAGGATTATCAGGGAGAATGTTAAACAGAATAATCCTTAAAGGTGTAAAGGTTCATAACCTCAAAAACATAGATGTTGAGATACCAAGGAATAGATTAGTTGTGATTACTGGTATCTCTGGTTCTGGTAAATCCTCACTTGCCTTTGACACAATCTATGCAGAGGGACAGAGAAGATATGTGGAGTCCCTGTCTGCATATGCAAGGCAGTTCCTTGGTGTGATGGACAAGCCAGATGTTGAAAAGATTGAGGGTATCTCCCCCACCATTTCCATTGAGCAAAGGAAGATTTCAAAGAATCCCCGTTCAACAGTTGCAACGGTTACAGAAATCTATGACTATCTCAGGGTTTTCTTCGCAAGGCTGGGGAAGCCCTATTGTTATAACTGTGGTGAGCCAATCACAGCAAGGACCCTTGATGAAATAGTCCAGAGTGTTCTGAAGGAGTGGGATGGGAAAAGAATAATGATACTTGCGCCTGCTGTTGAGGGTAGGAAGGGAACACACAAGGACCTGTTTACAAGGCTCTTGAAGAGCGGTTATATAAGGGCGGTGGTTGACGGAAGGATGGTTGATATTGATGAGGGTATACCAGAACTTGAGAAGAACAAAAAGCATACGATTGATGTGGTTGTGGACAGACTTGTTGTTAAAGAGGGTGTTGTTTCAAGGCTTACACAATCCATAGAAACCGCATTGAGCCTTGGGAATGGTAAGGTCAGGATAATGGATATGGAGGGGAACTCCAGTATTTACAGTGAGAAACTTGCCTGTGTGAAATGTGGCATCAGTTATCCTGACATCACTCCAAGATTCTTCTCGTTCAACTCTCCATATGGAGCCTGTCCTGTGTGTGGTGGGCTTGGTGTTAGAATGGAGATAGACCCTGAACTCCTTGTTCCTGACCCAAACCTATCAATAATGGAGGGGGCTATAGGTTTTCTCGGTGAGGCAGGGGGTAAACTTTACTATGCTATTAAAAGCCTGTCAAACAGATACAGGGTGAACCTTTATACTCCATTTAATGAACTTCCTGAAGACTTCAAGCATGCATTGTTTTATGGTGATGGCCGTTTTGCTGGATTGAATGAGTATCTTTTGAGGAGATACGAGGAAACAGAATCTGACTGGATTAAGTTTGAAATAGAGAAGTACATGGCAATCCATCCATGCCCTGGGTGTGGTGGAAAGAGGTTAAGGAAAGAGGCGCTCCATGTGCTGGTGAATGGCAGGAGTATAGGTGATGTTGTTGGAATGAATGTGAGCAGGGCACGGGAGTTCTTTGAGAACCTTAAACTTGACAAAAATGAAAGAATCATTGCAAAGGAACTCGTTAAGGAGATTGTAAGGAGATTGAAGTTCCTTGAGGATGTAGGGCTTGATTACCTTACACTTGATAGACCCTCAGAGACCCTTGCAGGTGGTGAGGCACAGAGGGTTCACCTTGCTACACAGATTGGTTCTGGTCTCATTGGTATTATTTACATACTTGACGAACCATCCATTGGATTGCATCCACGGGATATAGCAAGGCTTATCGCTACCCTGAAAGGTCTCAGGGATGCGGGTAATACAGTTATTGTTGTTGAACACGACCCTGAAACAATTGAGAGTGCAGATTGGGTGATAGACCTTGGACCTGGTGCAGGGGAGAAGGGCGGAAGGGTGGTAGCAACAGGGACACCAGAGGAGATAAAGAAGAATAAAAAATCATTAACAGGAGCCTATCTTTCTGGAAGGAGAGAGATTCCTGTTCCTTCAAGGAGAAGGAGGCCAGATGGTAGATATATAGAAATAAAGGGAGCGCGGGGGAACAACCTGAAAAACATAGATGTGAAAATACCATTGGGTCTCTTTGTATGTATCACAGGTGTTTCAGGTTCGGGAAAGAGCACCCTTTTACTTGACATCCTCTACAGGGCACTTGCAAGGAAATTCTATGGTTCAAGACATATTCCACTTGAGCATGACAGTATAGAGGGGATTGAACATATAGACAAGGTGATAAACATAGACCAGAGCCCCATAGGAAGAACCCCAAGGTCTAATCCAGCAACATACACAGGTGCATACACCCCTATCAGGGAATTCTTTGCAAACCTGCCGGAGGCAAGGATAAGGGGATATAAACCGGGAAGGTTCTCCTTCAATGTTCGTGGAGGCAGGTGTGAGAGATGTGAGGGCCAGGGGATAATAAGGGTTGAGATGCACTTTTTACCAGATGTTTACATCACCTGTGAGGTGTGTGGTGGAAAAAGGTTCAACAGGGAAACCCTTGAGGTGAAGTATCACGGAAAAAATATCTCGGATGTGCTTGAGATGAGTGTTGATGAGGCACTTGAATTCT
>JAGGTX010000173.1 GCA_021163525.1 Caldifarciminota bacterium | reverse complement strand
GCTTATAACAATCTGACATTGAAATGATTAGATTGAATGTATGTGGAAAACCATAAGGAATAATGCTGACGAATGAGAAAGTGGAGAAATAGGTAACATTTTAATTTCTAAATAAGTATTTAAATATCAAAATATTATCACCTAAAAAAATGTTACTTGTTAATGCCTGACCCCAAATATACACTATAGGTCTTCCTCCACCACCCTGTCCTTGAAGACCCTTACAATCTTGATCTTCTCATAGGGAAGGGATGGGTCTGGTTCAAACTTCATATGTATCCTTCTCCCATGCATGCTACTGGATATCCTCTCCTTCCCTTTCTCCTCAATGTATTCAAGCAGAATTGGGTGGACAAAACAGGTGACGCTCTGCCCAACAAGTTCATCCCTGTTCTTTTCAATGTATGATTCAAGCAGGGAAAGAAGATACGGCTTTGAAAAAATTGTTCCCTTTCCTGAACACACAGGGCATGGCTCTATAAACATAAGGGAAACAGACCTTCTTATTCTCTCCCTCGTCACCTCAACAAGCCCGAGCCCTGTGATGTCAATCACCTCAACCTTTGTCCTGTCGCTTTTTAGGTATTCTCCAAACCTTTTAAGAAGTTTCTCCCTGTTCCTCTCATCTGTCATATCAATGAAATCAATCACTATGATCCCGCCAATATCCCTGAGCCGCAACTGCCTTGCAATCTCCTTTGCTGCCAGAAGGTTTGTCTCAAAGATCATCTGTTCCTGATTCTTCTTCCCTGAGTACTTCCCGCTGTTCACATCAATCACATGCATTGCCTCTGTCTGGTCAATCACAATATATCCACCATTCTTGAGCCACACCTTCCTTCTGTATATCTTATCAAGGCTCTTCAATACTCCAAAATTCTCAAAAATATGCCTTTCACCTTTATAAAAGAAAACCTTCCCTTTATATGGAATGTTTTTTTCTTTCAGATAATGGATTATCCTGTTGTAGGAATCCTTTGAATCAACATGGATTTCGGAAAATTCGGGGATATAAAGGTCCCTTGTAATCTTAATCTCAAGTTGCTCCTCGCTTTTAAGTAATGCAGGCGCCCTTTCACTCTCAAACTTCTTCTGAACATCCCTCCATTCTTTGAGAAGTGTTAGCATCTCCTTCTTCAACTTTGTCTGTTCAACCCCTGTTGCAGATGTCCTGATTATTGCACCCATTCCCCTTGGAAGAATCCTTCTTGAAAGGGATTGGAGCCTTCTCCTCTCCCTTTTATCCTCTATCTTTTTTGATACACCCACTGATTGCACATACGGCATAAGCACCATGTATCTTCCCGGTATTGTTATAACCATTGTGAGTCTGGGACCCTTCGTTCCATATGGTTCTTTTGTTATCTGAACGATTACCTCTTCACCAACCTTTGGCTCCTTCCCTTTCCTTGCAAAGTGGTAATCACTCAATGGCAAAAAACCATCAATATCACCACCAATGTCAACAAATATACCCTGGAGTTCCCTTCTGATAGCAGAGATCCTTCCCTTGAAAATATAACCAACAATATTGTTCAGGTCTTCCCTTTCAGCATAGTACTCAACCAGTTCATTGTCTTCAAGAACAGCAACCTTCACCTCATTATGCCTCTTTGAAAGAATTATGGTTCTCTTCTCCATCCAATTCTCCTTCCTTGTATGATTCTTATATTTATTTTTTCAAGCAACCTTTTTACGCTCCTGTTTGATGGGACTACCACTTCAATATATTCATCCTTATTATTGATTATACATACATCCTCAACCTGTTTCAACCTGTCTTCATCAAAATTATCAACAGTGAGGCCATATACTGCATATGGATAGGTCTCAACCTTCTCAACCCCTTCAATATCTCTAATCTCTATAAAATCGGGCACAGGAATCTTCTTAATATCTCCATAAACATGGATATAGATAAACTCTTCCTCTGATGTGAAATCAAGTGGAAGTGCTGGAGAGAAGTGCATCCTTGGTCTTGGATTGTATCCCTCTGACACAGCAGGTCTTACACCACTCCTCCTGATGCCACGAACAACTGCCCTGATGCAATCCATGTGGGAATAAAATGGACTTTTCTTTCTGTATGTAATCCTGTAAAGCCTCCTCTCTTTTTTTCCCTTAATCCTTACTGATACATACTTTCCCGGCTTCCTGTAAACCGCAGGGTCTCCAGGGCAGGCAAGACAACCCGTACAACCTGTGATGCAGTCTGGTGTTGTTATCCCCCTTTCAGCCTTTTTCATTTCAACCCTCAAATATTTTTCACCAACACCACAGTCAATATTATCCCAGTGTCTTGAACCGCCCTCCATTATTCTTTCAGTATCAACCTCTGTTTCTTCAATAATCCTTTTCCACTCTGCAAAATCAAAAAACTCACCCCATGCCTGATGGGTAAGTCCCTTCCTCCATGCCCTTTCAATAAGGGGAAAGACCCCCTCATCCCCCCGTGTGAGTATACCTTCAATAAATGCAATCTCTGGATTTCTGAATTTCACATTCACATTCCTCGGCTTCAGGTTCTTATAGATAAGTGATTTTTTCCTTTTCAGGGTCTCAATCCCTTCCTGTGGATAGTATTCAAATGGGGTAAAGGGTCTTGGAACAAATGGGGATATACGAACATTGAGATATTTTATTCTCCCGGATATTCTGTTGAGGAGTCTTGATATTCCAATCACATCCTCCTCTGTTTCTCCGGGAAGGCCAACCATAAAGTAAAGTTTCATGTGATTCCAGCCATACCTGTTTGCAATCTCAAGTGACCTGAAAATATCATCATCCTTTATTTCCTTGTTTATTATGTTCCTCAACCTCTCTATCCCTGCCTCAGGTGCAATGGTGATTGTGGTTTTCCTCCCCCTTCCCATCACCTCTGCTATCTCATCTGTGATTGCATCTCCCCTTATTGAGGAAAGGGATATGGATATATCAGGGAAACGCTCCTTTAATCCAATTATAAAATCAGGGAAACCGGTATGGTCAGAGAGGGAGAAAGAGAGGAGGGACAACTCATCCCATCCTGTAAACTGGAGCCCTTCACTGGCAATATCAATTATCTCTCGCGTGCTACGTTCTCTAACTGGCCTGTATATGTAACCTGCCTGACAGAACCTGCACCCCCTTGTACATCCCCTTGAAACCTCTATTGTGAATCTATCATGTATTACCTCAATATTGGGAACGATCTGTCTTACTGGATGATTCTTTTCATTCAACTCCTCAACCCACCTTTTTTCCACCCTTTTTCTCCCAAACAGTGGAACCCAGACACCCTGAATCTCATTCAACCCTTTGAGTTTCCTCCCCCTTTCAGCACCTCTCAATCCTTTCATGAGTTCCAGTATCTCAACAATCACCTCTTCTCCTTCACCAATGACAAAGGCATCAAAAACAGGTAAAAGTGGATACGGATTGTATGTGGATGTTCCACCAGCAATCACTATGGGGTCTTTATCCCCCCTTTTCTGTGCCAGAATGGGAATGCCTCCAAGGTCAAGTATCTCAAGGACATTGGTATAATTGAGTTCATACTCAAGGGTAAAACCAAGAATGTCAAACTCAAAAATGGGCCTTCTGGTTTCAAGGGAACAGAGGGGTCTCCTCAATCGCCTTAATCTTTTACACATGTCCACACCAGGAAGATATGCCCTTTCAGCAGACGCAAATGGAAGGTTATTCACTATTTCATAAATAACCTTCTGCCCGAGGTTGGACATTCCAACCTCATAGAGGTCTGGATAGATAAGACAGAGGGAAACATCAGGAGACTGCTTTATCACAGCCCCCCACTCTTCACCAGTATATCTTCCAGGTTTTTCTATTCCTGTAAGGAGTTCAATCAATCTTTCCCAAGGAGAATATCAATCTCTTCCTTTACCTTCTCCTCAAGACCAGGAATATATCCAACATGCTTGAACTGAATCATACCTCTTTTGTCTATAACAAAGTGTGTCGGGATGCCCATTACATTATACACCCTTGAGGCCTCACCAACTGTCTGCATATACTTGAATTCCTGCTTTTCAAGGAACTTCTTTATCGCATCAGGGTTTTCATCACTCACAGCAAGAAAAACAACATCCTTCCCCTTATATTCATCCACAAGTTTATTCAAAAATGGTATCTCCCTTATGCATGGGCCACACCATGTTGCCCAGAAGTTAAGTTCTACCACCTTGCCCCTGAAATCAGAAAGTTTAACATTACTACCATCGGATAATTTCTTCACTGTAAAGTCAGGAGCCTCCTGATTGAGCATGTTTGCCCTGGATAGATTTTTTAGTGACTCTTTAAGATACGCCTCAAAATCATCACCAGTATAAAGGGATTTAAGTTTCTCCTTTATCTGGGGTATCATAACAACCGAAAGTGCCCTCAGGTAAGCGTTCTCTGCCTTCTTCTTGTCGTTCAATTTAAGATATATATCACCCGCAAGTTCAAGCACATCAGGGTCCTCCTCTCCCCTTGCCATGTTCTCCATTGCCCTCTCTATATAGACCCTTGCCTTTTTGTCCTTCCGAAGATTGTGATAACCAAGTGCCACTGTATAATTAAACCTCAAAAGATTTTCTTTGCGCAGGGCATCTCTCTTCTTTCTGTCATAATTCCAGTATCTCCTATCTATATAATCCCTTTTCACTATCTTTATTGCCTTCAGGGCCATCCTGATACCCCTCTTCTCCTCACCATTCTGAATAAGAAGGGATGCGTAGAGGTTCTTCAGGTCAGGGCTCTCCGTTTTCTTTGTTACCTCTTCAAGTAATGGCTTTGCCTCATCCCACTTTACCATTCTGGCAAGGTAATAAACAGCAACTGTCCTATTCCTGAATTTTGGATATTGTGTAACAATCCTTTTCAGTTCCTTCACCCAGTTAGGGTCTCTTGGATTATACACAGAGAAAAGATATTCAAGTTCCATCTGTGGAAGGAATGGGGAGTAAACACCCTGTTTGTTAAGGAAATCAACAATTCCCTTGAGTTCCCTCACCGGCAGAACATTGATAAGGTCATTTATGCAGTGGGATTCAGGATAACCCTTAACAAGTTCCACAAAGTATCCCTGCCATTTCTTCCCCTCTGATAGTGCCTTTATAACCTTCAATCCAAGGCTCACATCATCCTTACCCTCAACAGCAGAAACCTGATACTTTTCACCTTTACCATTTGCAATCCACCATTTATAAAACTCTATCCACCTGTTATCAGGAAAGTTCTTTTCTTCAAGTTTTACATACTCCATTGCCTTTTCAAAATCAGGTTTCCT
>JAGGTX010000110.1 GCA_021163525.1 Caldifarciminota bacterium | reverse complement strand
TCTTTTGATGAGATAATGGTCCTCAGGAAGGATTATAATTCCTGATGTTGTCTTTGTAACAAAGGCATTTTCGTGGTCAACAACAGTTCCAGTCATTGGGCCACCTTCAATCACCCTGTAATACTTTGTTACTGGTTTTGCCATCTCAATCAAAGGCAGAAATGGTGAGCCAATTTTAACCCTGGCAGTGTATGGATTTTCAACAGCCCCTGCAACTGTGATAAATTTTTCAGTTACGGGTATGCCTGAAATCGCTCTGTTCAGGTTATAAATGGTTTCCACATTATTCACAACGCAGCCAACATTCGGGGGGATTCCCCCGGAGGGAATTACTTTTCCTGTAATCTCATACACCAGTTCAAGCTCATCACCAGCAGGATAAAAATCACCAAGGGGAAATATTTTAATTTTGTCTGTGTCCAGTACCTTATCAATTGCAGCAATTATATCGGGATATTTCTTTTTGACAGCAACGAACCCTATTTCTGCACCTGTTAAATTCATGGCAACCTTCATCCCCGCGATAACATCCCTTGCAAAATGCCTGATGATTTCTTTATCCTTGTGAAGGAGGGGTTCACATTCTGCAGCATTCAGGATGAATGTTGTTACAGTGGATTGCATTTTGACATATGTGGGGAATCCAGCCCCTCCTGCTCCAACCACACCCGCCTGTTTTATTGTATCTATTTCATTCATCTTTCTTTTTCACTCTCAGGCCCGCTTTCTCAAGTTCCCTCTGAAGGAGGTCAAAGGCCTCAACACCCTTCTTTATTGAGACTTCATTTATATCAATGGAATCAACAATGCCTATTACTGCTGCCTCTATGGTAAGGTCTTCATTCCCGCATGCAAGCCTTGCAGCCCTGCCAAAGGAGACAAGAACCATTTCGCCTGGACCTGCACCAATTGGGTCAGCAGCAACAACAACGCTCTTTGTTGCCTCCCTTTCTATATCAACAGGCTGAATCAGGAGGAAACGTAAATTATTCAAACATTCCACCTTTCTGGTGGCCCATACAGTGCCTATGACCTTGCCTATAAACATGAAAATATATTACACCACCCAGAAAATAAATCAACCCCACGCTATGCCTTAAAAAATTTTGGGGTCAGGCATTAACAAGTAACATCTTTTTTAAGCAATAAGATTTTGATGTTTAAGCAGTTGTATAGATGATGATTCATTGTCCCCCTCACTTCTTTTTGTTTAACGCCGTAACCATGCTAACTTCAATACATTGACTTAATCATTTCAATGTCAGTTTGTTACAAAAAAGGAGTCGGTAGAATTTTAATTTTCAGAACTATTTTTTGAATTTTCACCAGATTAACCTATGCTTCATATAACCAAATGTAATGTAAAAAGATAGAGAAAGAGACATAGATAGTCAAATGTTACTTGTTAATGACTGACCCCACCTCCCGAATGGGCAATTTAACTTCTACCTTCTGTTTTTTTCTTCCCTTGTTCAAAGGATAAGCAATCCTGTTTGAATTTCGGGATATTTTTCCTCTTGAAATAATTTTTTGCTGATGTATTATTAAGTGTTAAACATCAAAAAGGAGGTGTCATATGCGTAAACTTCTTGTAATCTTTGCTGTTCTTCTGGCCATTTCTTTGGTTGGCCAGACATATCATCCAATTGATTCAATTCAGGGTTATCAAGCGAGTTCCCCTTACGTTGATTCCTTCATTGTGACAAGTGGTGTTATAACAGGTGTTTTCCCTGACAAGGGTTTTTTTATTGAGATGAAACCTGGAGGTGCCTGGAAGGGGATCTTTGTGTATCAAGGCGAAGGCTGGACACCTGATGTGAGTGTTGGCGACAGCGTTGAAGTTACAGGCACGGTTTCAGAGTATTATGGACTCACAGAGATTAAGAATCCTTCCTATACAGTCTGGGCTTACACAACCCTTCCAGACCCTGTGACTGTGACCACAGGAGCAGCAAGCGACGAGCAGTATGAGAGTGTGCTATTGAACCTTCTCCATGTTGCCTGCACAAATGCAGACCTTGGGTATGGAGAATGGGAGGTGGATGATGGTTCAGGAGCTTTGAGGGTGGATGATATGGGTGTATCCTGGTCACCTGCTGTTGGTGATACATACAACCTCACGGGTATTTTGAACTATTCATATAGTAATTACAAACTTGAACCAAGGGATTCAAATGATATTGAACTCCTCTATTCTGCTGCAATAGATACAGTAACCATATATGATATCCAGTATGCACCCAATGATACCTCACCATATTTTGGCTCAAAGGTTGCAACCTTTGGTGTGGTCACGGGTGTATTCTCACGGGGCTTCTTCATTGGAGAAAAACCGAATGGCGCATGGAAGGGTGTTTATGTGTATCAGGGAAGTGGCTGGACACCCGATGTGAGTGTTGGTGATAGTGTTTATGTTGAGGGAACCATAACAGAATACAATGGAATGACAGAGTTTTCAGATGCAAGCACATACAGTGTCCTGAGCACTACAACGCCATTAGACCCTGTTGTGGTAAACACAACCGATGCAAATGACGAGATGTATGAGAGTGTCCTCATAAAGGTTCAGGATGTAGTGTGTGTGGATGACAGTCTTGGTGGTGGAAAATGGGCAGTTATGAATACAGGGTGCGACACCCTTGTGGTTGATGACTGGGGTGTGGAGTTCAGGCCAGTGGTTGGTTATACATATGATATTACAGGGAACATGGTTTACTCCTATGATGAGAGAAGGCTTGAACCAAGGGATTCCTCTGACATTGTCAACACGGGTGTTGAGGAGAAGCCTGAAATCTTTGACCTGAATGTTCCTTCTGTTACATCAGGATTCACCCTGAGTTTCACACTCAGAAGGACGACCTCCATTGAAATAGGGGTGTATGATGTGAATGGAAGGCTTGTTAAGAGACTATTCAAGGGGACTGTTCGAGCGGGAGAAACAAAAGAGATAAAACTTCCTGATTTAAGCACAGGAATCTTCTTCCTGATGGTGAAAACAGACAATGGTAAAAACATATCCAGATTTATATACTTTTAGAAAGGGTGATATATGAAGATACTTAAAATTCTTATTGTAATATCCATACCCCTCTCCCTTCTGGGAGAGGTTTATACTGTTCCCATAGATTCAATACAGGGATATGGTGCAAGTTCGCCGTATGTTGACTCCCTTGTAAAGACCTATGGTGTTGTTACGGGTGTCTTCTCACAGAGATTCTTTATTGAAGAGAAGCCTGGTGGAGCATGGAGAGGAATATATGTATATGAAGGCAACAACTGGATACCTGATGTGAGTGTTGGCGACAGTGTTGAAGTGATTGGAAAAGTTAAGGAATACTATAATATGACCGAGATAGCAAATTCTCCAACAGTGAATGTTCTGGGTAGCACAACCCCACCAGACCCTATAATTGTTAATACAGGTTCAGCAAACGATGAGCAATATGAGAGTGTATTATTGAAAGTTATCAATGCTGTATGCACCGACACAGACCTTGGGCATGGCGAATGGCAGGTTGATGATGGTACTGGACCTCTAAGGATAGATGACCTTGGAGTTTCTTTTACGCCGACTGAGGGTGATACATACACCATATATGGTCTTCTTAATTATTCCTTTGGTAATTATAAACTTGAACCCAGAGATGATAAGGATATCATTGAACCCGGGGAAATAGAGGGGCTTTATGGTGACTTTGACCCTTTGAGGGTCTTCCCAGATGAAACCTTTGACTTGAAGATAAGGATAATAAGCCAGATTGATACGGTGAAGTTTGTGAACATTGTATTACCTCCAGTGGACTGGTCTCATAACGCCACAGACCTTGTGCTTCCATCCCATGATTCTGTGGTTGTTGTTTCAGACTCTGTTTCTGGTGATACTGTCAAGATTTTTGGTGTCTCCATCATTGACACGGTTGAAATGGAGATAAGGAATGTATCCATAGGAAGCACTGGAAAATATCACATGTCTCTCTATGGTTCTTCAAATGGGACAGTGTTCTCACTGGCATATGAGTATGACCTTGAGGTGATTGAAAGACCATCAAACCTGGTTACAATAGCAGATGTCCAGCAACCAGGAGAGGATGGGTTTACATCCCACCTGTATGGACAGAATGTTGCTGTAGTTGGTTATGCTACAACAGGTAATCTTAAAACAGAGCATACGAGTTTTTACC
>JAGGTX010000077.1 GCA_021163525.1 Caldifarciminota bacterium | reverse complement strand
TTTATGTCATAAAAATCAACCTCCCTTTCATGGGCAAACCATCTTCTCGGGAAAACACCAGCAACAAGAACACCTATCATTGTTTTTTCTTCTGGTCTGAAAACCCTTCCCACCTCAAAGATTTGCACATATGGTCTTCCACGGTTGAGATTATGCTCGGCAATCTTCAGCATTCCATAGGCCAGAGTTGTCCTCATCACTGTTCTGTCAGGCCACATGGGATTGGTAAGTGTAAGTTCTTCCTTTACTGATGGGTCAAACCCTGATGGCATGAAACTGAGGGACTTCACCTCATTCAAACCCATTCCTTCCAGAACATACCTGAATTTTCTCAAAAAAAGGTTCTCATCAACAGCAACCTCATTCACAACGGTCCTGACCCTTCTTCCGATGGTGTTGTATCCTTTCAGCCTTGCCACCTCTTCTGATAGGTCTTCTGGTAGTTCAATATCCCTTCTGAATGAAGGAACAAAAACCTTATCTTTTTGAACTTCAAAACCAAACCTCCCAAGGGTCTCCTCTACATCCTGCTTAGAATAATCAGTCCCAAGAAGTCTATTTATCCTTTCAACATCCAGCCTCACATAAACCCCTTTTCTGTAATCAGGATTTGTATCAACCATGGGAGAAACATCCTGTCCACCGCATATCTCCTTTAACAACCTCACTGTGTATGATTGGGCTAAATGAACAATCCCGATATCAGCCTTCCTCTCAAACCTGTATGAGGATTCGGTGTTAATGTTCAATTTTTTTCTGCCCTTTCTTATTACCCCAGGGTTAAAGTAGGCAGACTCAACAACAACATCCCTGGTGCTATCCTTTACACCTGAGAGTTCACCACCCATAACACCTGCTATGGCAATGGGCTCCCTGGAACTGGCTATAACAAGTATGTCATGGTCAAGTTTCCTCTCAACACCGTCAAGGGTGAGTATCTTCTCTCCATCCCCTGCCCTCCTCACCACAATCCTGTCAACAGATGTTCTGTCAAATATGTGAATGGGCTGTCCAAGTTCCAGAAGCACATAGTTTGAGACATCTATAATATTGTTAAGGGAACGGATACCGGATAGTTCAAGCCTTCTGGAAAGCCAGTCAGGTGATGGCCTCACACTAACACCACTTACAACAGATGCAGTATATCTGGGGCAATCATCAGGGTTTTCAATCTCAACCTCAATTCCCTCACCTGTCTGGAGTTCAAAATCTATTTTCTTTTTTAAAGGATTGCCCGTATATGCGGATATCTCCCTTGCAATACCAATCACACCGAGAAGGTCTGGCCTGTTTGGTGTGATTTCAAGGTCGTATATCACCTCATCCCCATCCTTCTCAATGGCCTCAACACCCATTCCAAGGGATTCAAACACCTGTGCAAGCATTTCCGGTGAAAAATCAAAATCAACCCATTCTTTAAGCCATGAGTAGATAACCTTCATCTGAACTGCTCCAGGAATTCAAGGTCATTCTCATAGAAAAGCCTTATGTCATTTATCCCCATCTTCAGCATGGCAATCCTCTCAACACCCATACCAAAGGCAAAACCAGTGTAATCCCCATATCCAAGGTTTTCAAGAATCCTTCTATGGACCATACCACATCCAAGAATCTCCACCCATCCAGTGTGCTGGCAAACCCCACAACCCTCCCCACCACAGAATGGGCATGAGATTTTCATCTCTGCCGATGGCTCTGTGAATGGGAAGAAACTTGGGATAAACATTGCCTCTGTATCAGGTGAAAATACCCGCTTTGCAAACTCCTCAAGGGTACCAAACAGGTCACCCAGGGTAACATCCCTGTCCACATAAAGTCCTTCTATCTGATGGAAAACGGGTGAGTGCGAAGGGTCAAATGCATCAACCCTGTAAACCCTTCCAGGTGCAATTATCCTCAATGGTGGATTCTTCTTTTCCATCACCCTTATCTGAACAGGTGATGTATGTGTTCTCAAAAGCCTTCCATCCTGCAGATAGAAGGTATCATGCAGGTCACGTGCGGGATGGTCTTCAGGTGTATTCAGTGCAGTGAAGTTGTAATAATCTGTCTCAACCTCATTCCCGTAAACAACGCTGAAACCCATGCCAACAAAAATGTCAACAATCTCGTCCTCTATCAATGAAAGGGGATGGATAGAGCCACCTGAATAAAACCTTCCTGGAAGTGTAAGGTCAATCCTCTCTCTCTTCTTTCCAGTACCAATCTCCTTTTTCTTTTCATCTAAAAGGTTTTTTATATAATCCCTGAGGGAGTTTACCTCTTTACCAAAGATTGGCTTTTCTTCTGGTGGAAGTTCCTTCAGTTTTTTGAAAAATTTATTTATAATCCCCTTCTTCCCCAGATATTTTATTCTTAATGATTCAAGCTGTTCAGGGGATTTTACCTCAAGGACCTCCCTCTCAAAATTCCTTCTAACCTCACTTATTTCCATTCAGGGCGTCCCTGGATGCCTCAACCAGATGGGCAAAAACCTCTGGTTCTTTTACCGCTATATCTGCAAGAACCTTTCTATCAACCTTAATACCAGCAAGACCAAGGCCATGGATAAACCTGCTGTAAGAAATCCCATTTATTCTGCAGGCTGCATTTATCCTTGTTATCCAGAGCCTCCTGAAATCACCCTTCCTCTTCCTCCTATCCCTGTATGCATAGGAAAGGGCCTTCATCACCGCTTCCCTTGCCACACGGTAGGAATTCTTTCTCTTGCCATAGTATCCTTTTGCAAGTTTCAACCATTTCTTTCTTCTTTCCCTTGTCTGAGGAACATTCCTTGTCCTTGGCATCTCTCCTCCTTATTCCCTGATAAGTTTTTTTACCCTTTTCTCATCTGCCTTACTCAAAATCCCGGACTTTCTCAAATTCCTCTTCCTTTTTGATGTCTTCTTTGATAGTTTGTGGCTGTGGAAGGCCTTAAACCTCTTAACCCTTCCACCACCAGTAATCTTGAATCTCTTTTTTATGGTTCCCTTACTTCTCAGTTTAGGCATCTTTCACCTTCCTTTTTTCTTCTGTAAGAGATGAAAAACAACAGACCTTTCATCCTTCTTTATCTCTCCTGTCACCTCTGCATATTCACTTGTATCCTCAATTATCCGCTTCGCCAGGTTCTCCGCAAGTTCTGGATACATCCTCTCCCTTCCCCTCATCCTTATCTCTATCTTAACCCTTGGAACAGATTTAAAAAACTGCTTTATCTTTTTTAACTTCACATTATAGTCATTGGTATCAATCTTCGGGTGAAAAACCATCTCCTTCATTCCTGTCTGTTGATGCTTCTTTGCCTTTTTCTCCTTCTTCTTCTCTTCATATAAAAATCTGCTGTAATCCATTATCCTGCAAACAGGTGGATTTGCATTTGGTGCAACCTCCACAAGGTCAAGTCCTAATTCTCTCGCTTTTTTCAGTGCTTCAAAGGTATCCATTTCCCCCATCTTTGCCCCATCCGGCCCAATGACCAGAACCCTTCTGGCCCTGATCTGCCTGTTTACATTATACGCCTTCGCTATCCGGCACCTCCTTTTTGGCTATCTCCTCCTTTAACATATCAATAAAAACAGGAACCTCCATTTTTCCCATATCACCCCTCTTATGTTTCCTTATTGAGAGGTTTTTATCCTCAACCTCTTTCTTACCTATTATTACCATATATGGAATTTTCGCAACCTCTGATTCACGAATCTTTTTCCCAATTTTTTCGTTCCTTATGTCAAGTTTTGCTCTGATTCCCTCTGAAAGAAGCCTTTTGTAAACCTCCTCTGCCCACTCATCCCCA
The DNA here is from genome assembly GCA_021163525.1 of Caldifarciminota bacterium. GTDB lineage: Bacteria > Hydrothermota > UBA3072 > UBA3072 > B12-G15 > B12-G15. Next base: position 143 of record JAGGTX010000077.1, on the reverse strand, counting down.
TCACTGGTTACAGTGAGAACAGCAACCTGAACAGGTGCAAGCCATAAGGGGAAGTACCCTTTATAGAATTCTATCAACCCCCCAATAAATCTTTCCATTGAACCAAGAAGCGCCCTGTGTATCATGTAAACCATGTGCCTGTT
>JAGGTX010000159.1 GCA_021163525.1 Caldifarciminota bacterium | reverse complement strand
TAGATATTCAAAAGGGAGATACAATCTTTGTGAATTTCAACCTACTCCCTGGATACCTGAAGGTGAAGGTAAAACCATGGGGCTATGTGTATGTTGATGGGGAAAAAGTCGGGATTACACCCATGGCTCCATTCATGCTGAAACCGGGAAAACACAGAATCACCATAATAAATCCTGAATTCAATGAATGGTCTGGGGTTGTAAACATAACAAAAGGTGATACAATATTTCTGGAGGCTGAACTGAAATGATATTCCTCGTTCTCTTTTATTCACTGGGCGATGTTGTGCAACTCTATGACCAGGCTGAATATCAGAAGGTAATTCTGGTATCGGATTCACTACTTGCGGACTCAACAGAGAAGGCAAAGTATGAAGTGGACATAAGAACCTACAGGGCATTTTCGTTCGTTGCACTGGGAGACACGAGTTCTGCAAAAAGGGAATTCAAACAGATATTGATGTTATCACCATCTTATGACCTGAACCCTGCCTTTGTATCACCAAAGATAATAGATGTTTTCAGGGTTGCAAAGTCTGAATTTATTGAAGAAAAAGAAATCGCTAGGAAAAGTCTGCCACCCCCTCTGTGGAAGTCTGTTTTGCTTCCAGGGACATACCAGGAATGGAAGAAACTTGAAAAGAAATCAAGGTTTTTCAGATCATCATCAATTATTACTGGTTCAGCCATTGTTGTGACTGGGGTATCAACAGAGATTCTTCACAGGATTTACCTTTCAAAAACAAATCAGGATGAGATTGATAGGTGGTACAGGTATTACAACTTATCCTATAAGACACGGAATACAATCCTTTTAACTGCAGGAATAATCTTTACCCTGAATCTCCTTGATGTGTTACTGAGCGAATGAGATTCAGAACCTTCTGTATCTTATAATCCTGTAAAGGAACCATATACCAAAAATTCCAGCAATGGAGTAACCAATCAAACCTAAAGGTGCGAATTTCGTTAAGGGTCTCATTATAAAGGTTGAACCGATTATAACTGCAGCAACTATAAGACCTATGGCAAGCGTATTTGCTGCGTATTCAAGTGCATCTATTGCCTCCTTCAAAGACTCTATCTCTACGGGAATTCTTCCCCTTTCAAGCAATGCTCTGGAGAAGTATACGATGCGGGGGAAGGAATGGATTATCTCCTTAGTATCTCTGGTTATCACGGATATATCCTTTGCACCCCTGAAGGAAAGAAAAGCACTCAAATACATCTTCTCAAGGTAAGGCTTCAGGTGAACTCCAAGAACAAAATCGGGCTTCAATTCCCTGCATATACCCTCAATCTGAACAAGGGTTTTACCAAGGAGTAAGAGATTTGCTGGAAGTTTGATCTCCATCTTTCTAAATGTGGAACTTATCCTTTGATATATTGGTAAAATCCTTATCTCCTCAAGTGGGGTGTTAAGATATGTATCAATCACCTCCCTTGCCTCAAGTTCAAACTCAATAACTGGAAAGGTGCTTTTTATAATCCCGAGTTCATAAAAAACCCTGTATATATGGAATGTGTCCATATCAATCACTGCACTTACTATGGAAGACAAAACCTGCCTTGTAACAGAATCGAGCCTCCCTGTCAATCCAAAATCAAGGAGAACAATCTTTCCATCCTTGATAAGAAAATTTCCTGGATGCGGGTCCGCGTGGAACACCCCTATATCAAAGATTTGCTTCATCCAGCATTCAACAACAGGTTCTATAATCTCTTCTGGATTTTCAAGTTCCGAGATTTTCTTCCCCTCTATGTACTCCATCACAATGAGGTTCTCAGTTGTGTATTCCTCAAGGAGTTCTGGGATTATTATTCTACCTTCCTCCCCAATAATCCTTCCAATTACCTTCATTGTTTTCCCCTCATTGAGAAAGTTCATCTCCCGTAAAATGAATTCCCTGAATTCCCCATAGATTTCAAGGGGCCTCACCCAGGATGTCTCGCTGAACCGGGAGAGTATCCTTGCAATATAGAAAAGTATATTCAGGTCCTGATGAATGATTTTTTCCACCCCGGGTCTCTTCACCTTGAATACAACATCTTTTCCGTCAATCCTTCCTCTATGCACCTGAGCAAGTGATGCTGATGCAACAGGCTCTCTGTGTATGGTTTCAATATGGGAATACTTCTCACCCATCTCTTTCTTCAACTCATTCTCTATCTCCTCAAAGGGTACAGGTTCAACCCTGTCCTGAAGTTTTGAGAGTTCTCTGATGATTTCAGGTGGAAGAATATCAACTCTGGTTGAAAGGAGCTGTCCGATCTTTATAAAGGTTGGTCCCAGAGTTTCAAGTGCCTTTCTCAATCCTTCAGGAAGTTGTGCCTCCTGTTCAAGCCTTCTGGGTATAAATCTTCTGAATGATGGTATCCTCTGGAGGTAAACAAGGAGACCGAACCTTGCAAAAGTCAGGATTATTTTTCTGAACCTGAGTATATTACCAAACATAATCATCCTCCCTTGAATTGTTCAACCTTTATACCAGCATCATTCAATATCTCCTTTGCAAATTCATCTGGATACCCCTCTTTATAGACAATACGCTTTATCCCTGCATTTATAAGCATCTTTGCACATATAAAGCATGGATGGTTTGTCACATATATAGTTGCACCATCAATGGAGATTCCATATTTGGCTGCCTGTATAATTGCGTTCTGCTCTGCATGAACCGCCCTTGATAATTCCATCCTTTCACCTGAAGGAATGCCAAGTTTGTCCCTCAGGCAGCCCCCGAGTTCATCACAGTGTTTCAAGCCTGCTGGAGGGCCATTATAACCTGTTGTCAGTATTCTCTTATCCTTCACCACAACCGCTCCAACCTTCCTTCTGAGACAGGTTGAACGCTTTGCAACAAGTTCTGTGATCTCCATAAAATACTCATCCCAGGAAGGTCTATCCATTTATCAACCTCCTTTCCTCAATGTACCTTTTTATTATCCTTGCCGCAATGGGTGCAGCAACTGTTGAGCCATGCCCTGCATTCTCAACAACAACGAAAACAACTATCTCAGGCTTTTCAGCAGGTGCATAGCCAACAAACAAAGAATGGTCTTTCCCATGAGGATTCTGTGCAGTCCCAGTCTTCCCACCAATAACAATATCTGGCAATCTTATCCAGTGGGCTGTCCCCTCCGGATTTTCAACAACACCGATGGTTGCCTTTTTCAAAAGAGAAAGAGCAGAGGTGTCAATTAAAAGTTGCTCATACTCAATCTTGTGTGAATATAACACCTCTCCTTTGTTATCCACTATCTTCTTAACAATGTAAGGAACAGGAGCCTTTCCACCGTTCACAAGCCCTGCAAAGAATTTTACCACCTGAAGAGGTGTAACAAGTATCTCTCCCTGTCCAATTGCAAGGTTTGCAACAACACCTTTCCCCCAGTTTCTGGTTCCATAAAAGGCATTGAACCAGGCAGAATCAGGTATCAAACCTGCCTTTTCTCCATCCATATCCACACCTGTGGGTCTTCCAAACCCCATTTCCCTTGCATCTTTGCTGAAAAGGGTGAGTCCTATGCTCATGCCCAGTTGATAAAAGTAAACATCACAGGACTGGATGATTGCATCTATAAGATCAAGTGAACCATGTTTGCTCCAGCATCCCATATATTTATTCCCTATATAAATCCCACCATCACAGGGTTTAAACCTTGTGTGTTCATTAACTATGCCTTCTTTAAGTCCAATTGCTGCGGTTATTACCTTGAAAATTGAACCAGGTGGATACTGCCCCTTCAGAACCCTGTCAAAGAGGGGACCATCAGGGGATGAGACAAGGTCTTTCCATATAAGGTCGTTACCGTGATAAACAATCTCATTCACTGGAAATCCTGGTTTTGAGTAGTAAAGGAGAATCTCTCCTGTGGAAGGGTTGATTGCCACTGCTGCACCTCTCCTGTACTTGGAGAAGAGAGAATCAACATACCTCTGGAGTTTTACATCTATTGTTGTATGGACATCCGCGCCTTTCACTGGAGGAATATCCTTTATTCCCTCCGCCTTTCCTATGAACCTTCCAAGTGCATCCACCTTCCAGTATTCAACACCATCAACCCCTCTCAAAAACTCATCGTATCTCTTTTCTATCCCTCTTTTCCCTATGATTGCACCCCTCTGGAGTGGTAGTTTCTTTTGATTGATTTCAGCCTCACTTATTTCACCTGTATAACCAAGCACATGGGATGTTATTGAATCATAAGCATAAAACCTCACAGGTTCTATCTTCACTCTAACCCCTGGTAGTTTATCACAATTCTCCTCAATCATCGCTACCTCTTCCCTGCTGAGCCTCTTCATCCTTATAACACTATACTCCCTTTTGAACTTCCTTTTGAACAATTCCTTGCTCACAATCCCGGTTTTCAGAAGATAATCCCTCTGTTCCTTTCCAAAGAGTGCAGGATACACAAGCAACATAAAAACAGGGTGTGATTCAGCAAGTATGTTTCCATCTCTATCGTAAATCACCCCCCGTGAGGCAGGCAAAGGTTCAACCCTCACAATGTTTTTCATGGCCAGGCGAGAACTTTCAGAATGTTTTATAACCTGAATGTAAAATAAATCAGCAATGAATATAATACTGAAAAAATAGACAAGAACCTTATATCGCATTTTTCTGCTTTGCATCAATTATAATCTTCACAACAAGCCCTGCAAGGAGATTTATCAATGCACCTGGTAGAGCACTGGTAAAAACAGAGGTAAAGGCTTTCAGAAAACCTGCATAGAACGGGACATCCACCACCAACCTGATAAAGAATGCACCTGCAAACAGGAAAAGGAGTGAAATCATCCTCTCCCAGTACACCCTATCCCTCAATGCAATCTCAACATAAACAAAGGTTGAAAATGCAATAATATGGAGTCCAAACCAGTCTGGGGCAAAAATGTCGTATAGAAAACCTGTAAATCCTGCAACAATAAGGGCAGAAAGTGGGGAGAACTTTAAAGTAAAGAAGTATAGAAAAAGGATGATGGCATAGGGTTTTATGTGGAATAGTGAAAAATATGGAGTGAATGCAAGGTCAATCAAACAGACAATTATAAAAAAAACTATGGCGATAAATATCCTCATGGTTTCACCAGAACGAATACTTCTTCCTGGAAGGAGAGGTTTTCAAAGGGTTCAACCAGGATTGTTGTCTGATACTCATTCCTGTTCCTGACAACCTTCTTTATAATACCTACATTTATTCCCTTGGGATATACAGCACCCATACCAGAGGTAACCAGTGTATCACCGACTTTAACATCTCCTGTGAGAGGAACCCCATGTAGATAGAGTGCACCTTCCCATTTCAAAATACCAAACACCCTGCTCCTTGAATCAATCACTGAAACCCTTGTCATGGAATGGGCAATGCTCTGTATCCTGATATAATCGTCAACCACCTCTTTAACCTTACCAATCAGCCCGTTGTATCCCACAACTGGTAAATCTGGCTTAACAATTGTATATGGTTTTTTTTTGCATATTATTATTGTGTTATCTGCCTCTGTGAGAATGTTCACCACCTGTACAGGTTGTATAAACCTGTGGTGCTCCTGAACAAACCCAAGTATTTTTTTGAGCCTCTGATTCTCAACCTGAATCTCTCTCAACTCCTGAAGTTTCAGGGAAAGTGCAACAACCATCCTTGAAAGGGCATCATTTTCCTCTTTTGCCCTTATGAGTTCATGAAAATTGTTCAACATTACCCTGAATGGAAGGATTGTTCTGTATGCTATGCCCTCCCCAATCATAGAGCCAGACCTCTCTGAAAGGAGAAAAACCACTCCTGTAAGAAGAATAACACCATAAACAATGTTCAGGGATTTTTTCATCTTGTTGGGCCAGGCATCAGGAGTGCCTTGAACTTTGCCATATCTTCAAGCACATAACCTGCACCCCTGGCAACACACTCAAGGGGATTTTCAGCAACCTTTGTGAGAAGGTTTGTTTCCTCTGTGAGGAGTTTATCAAGCCCCCTCAACAGGGAACCTCCGCCTGTCATAACAATTCCCTTATCAACAATATCTGCTGCAAGTTCTGGCGGGGTTTTCTCAAGGGCCTGTTTAACAGCATTTATTATCTGGCTTACTGGCTTTTCAAGGGCACTCCTTATCTCTCTGGATGTAACCTTTATGGTCTTTGGGATTCCACTGACAAGGTCAATCCCCCTCACCTCCATATCCTTTTCCTCATCAAGTGGGAATGCTGAACCAACATTCATTTTGATCTCCTCAGCTGTTGCATCCCCAATTAGAAGGTTGTATTTTTTCTTTATGAAGTTTGCTATTGCCTGGTCCATCTCATCACCACCAACCCTGATGGAGATCTTTGCGACTATCCCGGAAAGCGCAATTACTGCAATCTCTGTCGTTCCTCCACCAATATCAACAATCATGTTCCCTGTGGGGGTCTGGACCGGTAGTCCAACACCAATTGCAGCAGCAACTGGTTCCGCAATCAGGAATACCTCCCTTGCACCAGCATGCTCAACTGAATCCCTCACTGCCCTCATCTCAACCGCGGTGATACCCGAAGGGACAGCAACAACAACCCTTGGCCTTAAAAAGAGTTTCCTCATGGATACTTTATCAATGAAACCTCTCAACATCACTTCCACCATCTCAAAGTCAGCAATCACCCCATCCTTCATTGGTCTTATTGCGGTTATCTCCTCAGGGGTTCTTCCAAGCATTTTCTTTGCCTCCAGGCCAACCGCTATTGAGCGATTTGTGTTGCTATCAACTGCAACAACGGATGGTTCATTCAAGACTATCCCCCTTTCAGGGAGATAAATAAGTGTATTTGCCGTGCCGAGGTCAATGGCAAGGTCAGTGGATATCAAACCTGGAAAGGAAAACCTGAAACCCATTTAACCTCCTTTTTCTGGATATTACAGTTCCAAAAACTTATGTCAATGATTTTTTAAGAGCCGAGGTCTGAAAGTAGTTTGTTTATTATATCCTGGTTCCTTATGCTTTTCAATTCTTCCGCTCGTATTATTGAATGGATTGCATTGATGACATCATCAATAGAAATATTTTTTATTATGTAGTCAAATTTCTTTCCATCTTCAAGTTCGTCTTTCAAGTTATTCAATCTTCTCTCCCTTACCTCCGGGGGGTCTGTTCCCCTCCCTATTAACCTCTCTTTCAGGGTCTCAACAGAATCAGTGATTAAAAAGAGAAGCACTGCTTCATCCTTGAATATTTGCTTTACCCTGAGAGAACCCTTTGTATCAATGTCCATAAGAACAATTTTGCCCTTCTGGAGTGCCTGCTCAACAGGTTTTTTCAGTGTTCCGTAATAATTCCCATAAACAGGTGCATACTCTAAAAACCTACCCTCATCAACCCATTTTTTAAAAGTTTCTACATCCACAAACCTGTAATCAAATCCTTCAACCTCATTTTCTCTCTTAGGCCTTGTTGTAACAGAAACAGAGTAGAATACATTGTCCAGCTTTCTTAATCTCCTTGTGATGGTGGTTTTGCCAGCACCAGAAGGTCCTGATATAACAATTATCATTCTATGTTCATCCCCTGCTCTTTGATTTCGTCCACCTTTTCTTTAATACCTATTATCCTGTGAACAGTGCCTGGAAGTATTGCCTTTGAACCTATGGTGTTCACCTCCCTCATTATCTCCTGAAGAACAAAGTTAATCTTCTTACCAACAGGGCCTTCCCGATTTATTAAATCAGATAGCAGGTCAAGGTGGCTTTTCAACCTGATAACCTCCTCATCAACATCGCCCCTGAATCCAAGAAATTCAATGTCCTCCTTTGAAATAGAAAGGCCAAGTTCACTGAGGGACTTTAGTTTCTGATAAATCTCCTCTTTCTTCTTAACAAGGGCAGAACTCGTCTCATTGATAATCTTATCAATTTCATCCTGCATGAATTTTATCTTCTCCTCAAGGGATTTTCTCAGATTTTCACCCTCTCTTTCCCTCATCTCAACAACATCCCTCAGTGTATCATCAACAAGTCCCAGAATTCTCTCCCTGTTCTCTATCTCCCTTGGCCGGAGAATATCTGGAAGATTCAGAAGCATGTCCATGGTAATTTCCTGACTTATACCCAACTTCTGCCTTATCCTTTCAAGTTCATCCATGTAATTCCGTAATAATGCCTCATCAAAGGTGATGGGAGGTTCCTGAAAATTCACTATCTCTATTCTCAGGTCAACCTTTCCCCTCTTTATATATTTTCTTATTATCTCGCCTATCTCAATCTTCAATGGTCTCATGGTTTCAGGAACATATATGTTCATATCAAGATACTTGCTATTCAGTGTGGTGATCTCACAGGATACAAGGGCAGAATCAATTTCCTCTATTCTTCTCCCATACCCTGTCATGCTTCTCATTTTTTTCTCCTGGAATCTATGATTATGGTAACGGGTCCATCGTTTATAAGGGATACCTCCATCCTCGCTCCAAAAACGCCCTTCTTAACAGGAACATATTCTGAAAGTTTTTCACAGAACATATTGAAAATTTCCTCTGCCCTTGGTGGCTTTTCTGCAAGTAAAAAATCCGGCCTGTTTCCCCGTTCTGTCCTTCCAAGGAGTGTGAACTGGGATACAACAAGTGCCTCTCCACCTATATCCATCAATGAATCGTTAAATTTTCCCTCCCTCTCAAAGATTCTTAAGAAGGCAATCTTTCTGGATAAATAATCAATGTCTTCTTCTGTGTCACCAACCTGAATACCAAG
>JAGGTX010000021.1 GCA_021163525.1 Caldifarciminota bacterium | reverse complement strand
TTTTTCCTTCTCCTTCTTACCTATCTCAATGCTCAGCTTTTCCATTGAGACACTTGGGGGAAGCATAAGGGAATCTCTATTAGTGTTGTAAAAATCCTCTATGTCCTTCCTTGTTATATTTATATGTGGTATAACCTTCTTCTGGAGGAGTTTCTGTATATACAACTGGTATCTCACTTCTTCAATGTAGATTTTCTCGAGCCCTTCCTTCACCAGATTCTGGAGCTGAGGGTTCTCCACAAGTGCCTTCTGCAATGCATCCTCAACCTCATCCTGTGTAACCACTATACTCTCCTCCCTTGCTACCCTGTAAAGAACCCTCTCCTCCACAAGTTTTCTGGTTATTTCACTGGTTGTTGCACCCGGGTAGAGTGGGGCAACCTCTTTTACATATGAAAGGGGGATTGCCTGATTTTCAACCGCTGCAACCAGTTTATCAAAGGTGATTGAAAGCAGAATAAATATCAACCATTACCTCCTGCTTCCTCAACATTGAACTTCTTTTTCAAATCATTTATTATGCTGTCAAAGGCAGCCTGCTGTTTCTGGAATCTGAGAAGGCTCTCAATATCCGATTTCACTTCGTCAAATGACCTTGCTTTTCTCAACCTTCTCTTGCCAACGAGTTTCACCACATCATAACCCATTGCATAGGGCGATTGAACCGGGCCACCAATATCCCCTATCCTTTTAAGGCTGAATATAGTGTCTTCAAATTCAGGGAACTTCAGGAAGTCCCCCCTTGTGAACCACCCCATAACCCCACCGTTATTTATGGTTGTAGAATCAATAGAGTATTGCTTCACAAGTTTGCTGAACGATTCTCCTGCCTTCAGCCTCTTGATAACCTCTCTTGCCACATCTTGATTGGGAACAGTGATGTGTGCAATCCTTCTTTCTGTACTGTAATCATTTTTATGGGCATCATAGTAATTCTTTACCTCTTCCAGGGATACATCCGTTGAAACATTCTGCATAAGTTGCTGGAATATGGTGTTTACAAGAAGTTGCTTCTTCAGATATTCAAGCCTCTTCCTGAAGAGTGTATCCTTATCAAGCCCCTTTGAAAGTGCTTCTTTATAAAGCAGTTCATTTTTCAACCACATGTCAAGATATGCCCTCTGGATTTCCGGTTTAAGGCCGCTGAACTGAACCGGTGGTATCTCCATTTCCTTGAGTATTTCATTCAGAGTATAACCCTTACCATCAATAACATAAACATACTCACCCTCCGCCTTTTTCTTACATCCTGCGAGAAAGGCAGTCAATAACAAACCAGCAATAAGAAGTTTTTTCATACATCCTCCTTTAAAATTTTGATTTTTACCTTCTTCTTCATCTCCTCAGAGATTTCCTTCAATCTCTTTTCCAGAAGATATTCCTCATATTCCCTTCTGACTCTGTTTTTTATGTTCCCAAAGGGAATGGGTTTTTCCTTCTGTATTCCATTAACATAAACGATTGCCCAGCTCTTTCCATCAGGAGAAAAAACATCGGAAACCTGACCGTTTTTCAGTTTGAAGGCAACCCTGGAAAACTCGGGGAATCTATTTCTGGTAATCCAGCCAAGGTCGCCCCCTTTATTCCTGGTTAAGTGTATGGAATATTTTTTGGCCATCTTTGAAAATTCAGCACCCTTTAATATTCTCTTCCTTACATTGTTCAGTTTCTCCTTATCACTATTCACAATAACATAGACCCTTCTTCTCTCCGGCTCTGTGTAGTCTTTTATGTGTTGATAGTAGTAGTCAAGCAATGAATCCTCGGAGATTTTTTGTGATTTAATTTCTACGGTCTTAATATACCCCCGCAACAGTCCTATCCTATGCCTCATTATTCTGGAATACACAGAAGGAACCCTGTTGTAACCCCTATTTCGTGCCAGAATAGTAAATCCATCCAGGGTCAATTCCCATTCTATATAGTGTTTCAGGTCGTTAATCCTTGATAGATTCATTGGCCTATCAATCAACCCTGTCCTGCGCTGAAGTTCCTTTACAGTAAAATTACCCAGTGTTGAGGTTGCCAGAACAATGTCCCAGAGAGAATCAGGAAAAACATAGCCCCCCATGTGTCTCCCCCTGGGCATCATCTTCAAGATTTTTTTCAGGTTATCTTCATTAAATTTTATATTAAGAAGGTGCTTCATATAATTCCAGTATTTAGAATTGTTTTTTGCCTTTTTCTGTCGTATAATCAGGTTCTTTATCCTTATTTTTTCCTGCTGATAATCACCTATCTCATTGTCTTTTATTTTTGAAACCTTTATGATATACCATTTATCTTTAAAACGGAATGGGAAAGAAACCTCTCCTTCACGCATTGAAAATGCCATTCTGGTAATCCTGTCAGGGGTATAACTCCATTTAACCTCCCCATAAAACCCTCCCTTATTTCTCAATCTCACATTGGAACTATATTTGTTCAGTATATCTGCCCACCTGGCTCCGGACATAATTTCTCTGTATGCCTTTAATGCCTCTTTAAGGGACTTACAATCAACCGCATAGACTTTAACCACCTTCCCAAGATGTCTATATACGGAGAACATCTCGCCCTCATTCGCAGTCGCATTATCAACCACAAGTCTATTGTATGTGTAGGAAACCAGTAGATTCCTTTCCTTTGCCCAGATCTTATCATTCAGCGAATCAAGGTAGCCCCTCTCAACACCATAAAGATACATAAGAACCTCATTGACCAGCTCATCAACCGTCTCCCTTGGCCTCAACATCTGCTTTGTTAACTTTACACCATCAACATAACCTATAACCCGGGCATTCAGAAGTATGGAGCATATAAAAACAAATATAGGTGCAAACCTCTTCATATAAACCTCCTTTTTTGTTGTATCATAACAACATTTTTATATTTTTCAATACCTCCGGGTAAAAACCCATTTCCGGTCCAGAAGATACTTGGTGGTATAACCTATAATCAGGCCTATGAGGCCACCGAGTATCTCTCTGTTCTCAAATGAAAAGACGAACCTGAACAGTGTTTCCGTTCCCCAGAAAATCATTGTGGTGAAAACAGCAAAACATGTATACAGAACAAACTGACCAGCGGTTCTCTGCAATGAACCAAATTTTTCCCCAAAGATATAGAACTTGTCCACTATAAACTTAAAAACAAAACCAGCGACCGTTCCTGAAACCAGCTGTATCCAGTAAATCATGTCATAGCCATGATATTTTACCTCACCTGCAAAATTGACAAGGGATTTTTTTACAAGCATCTGTGTGAGAAGATTTATGCAGATTGCAATACCTGCAAAAAACATGTACAATAGATATTGCCTTATCTTTATGCGCCTTTCCATAGGTAAACAATAATTATGTCCAGGATAAAGAGTATCACAACTGTGAGAATATAAGGGTCATTTATAAGAATCTTTTCAGGTTCACCTCCCTCCCCCATTGCGTACACAAGATAAAGATATCTCAAAATTCCATAAATCACAAATATCATTGATAACCAATACTCTGGATGTTCTGTTATTATATAAAGGGCATACATAACAATGGTTGATGTGGCGAATATTCCATTGAAAATATCCAGAAGTATTGGGGTATAGAGATTAACAACCTTTCTCCTCCTATCCTCCTCAATGTAAAGCAATTCATGCCTCCTCTTTGAGGCTGCAAGGAAAAGGGAGAGGAAAAGCGTCGTAAGGATGAACCATTTTGAAAGGGGAACATCTATAATCTCAACCCCTGCAACCGCCCTGAGTATAAACCCAAAGGCAATAACAAATATATCCAGAATAACCACATGTTTAAGCCAGAATGTGTATAAGATATTGATTACAAGATAAATCGCCACAATCCAGAAAAACCCCCTGTCTGAGAGAAAACTGGCAACAAGCACAACCAGTATCAATAGGAGGGCAAAAATTAAGGCCTGTGGTACCCCAATTCTACCAGAAGCAATTGGTCTATCCTTCTTTGTAGGGTGCAATCTATCCAATTCCCTATCGGCAATATCATTAATGATATAAACAGCGCCAGATATACCGCAGAAAAGAATACATCCTATAAATACCTTGAGAAGGCTATCAGGATGGAAAGAAAACGAAAAAAGTGCACCTGCAAAGAGAAGTAAATTCTTTGTCCATTGTCTGGGCCGTAAAAGTCTCACATATTCCATAGAGGAGAGTTTACCCCTGAAAAAAAGAATGTCAAGGGCTCGCTTTGCCTCAAAAAAAATCTATACGAAATATAAACAAGAGCCTCACTTTAAAATCTTTTTAAAAGTGAAAGAAGACAAGAAATGAAGAGTTAATCATGGTTGAAAAGCACAAGATAATAAAGAAGCTCAGCAAGGAGTATAACAGGTCAGGGAAGAAAGGCAAGGGAATAATTGGAGAGGGAATATGAGGGATTAAATCCAGTGAAAT
>JAGGTX010000018.1 GCA_021163525.1 Caldifarciminota bacterium | reverse complement strand
CAGAGGTTTGATTTCAGGAAACTCACCACAGGTGAGATCCTCAAAAGGCTCAAAGAGATAAAAGAAAAAGAGGGGATAAAGATTACTGATGAGGCACTGAATCTCATTGCCTACAGGGCGGATGGTGCATTGAGGGACGCTGAGGTTGCCATTGAGCAACTCACTGCATACACAGAGGATGAAATCAGCCTTCAGGATATAAAGGAGGTTTTTGGATTTATAGATAGGTCTTTTTATATTGAACTTATCAAAGGTGTAATAGAGCAGGACGACAGGAAGATTATTTCCGAGATTGAAAACATCTTTGAACAGGGATTTGACCTGAAGGAGTTTGTTGTGGGACTGATTGATTTCCTCAGAGAGCTCTTACTATCACGACTTGATGTGAAAAATCCATTCTCCATTGAAGAGGACCCGGAAATAAAGAGGATGGCCGGAAGCACTGATGAAGACAACCTTGTAGCCATGCTGAATCTGGCTGTTGAACTTGAAAGGTCCTTAAGGTACATCAGTTATTCAAGGGCCATGGTTGAACTATACCTTTTAAAGATGGCTCGCATCCCTTATATCAAAAGGGTATCTGAACTTTTATCTGGTGTAGAGAAAGGAACACCCTCAGTTGAAGCAAAAAAAGGAGAACCAGAACCTCCCCCAAGGATAGAAGAGGAACCCCTCACCGGTGAAAAACTATGGGAAAAGATTAAAGAGGAGATATTAAAGAAGGCATCAGGTGGATTGAGAACACTTGTAAATTCAGTGGTTTTTGAGAACTTTGATAAAAATGAAAGAAGACTCCTTCTTTCCAATCCAAGGAAAACAAGCCATACTGATGAACAAATATTCCAGATAGAAGATGTGGCAAAGGATATACTTGGATATGAAATTGAGGTTTTAATAACAACACCCACGCAGGGGCCCCAAAAAGAGGAAAAGGCAGGTAAAGGATTAATAGGGCATCCACTGGTGAATAAGGCGATTAAATTATTTGGAGTGGAGGATATTTACTGATGAAGTCCCCACCTCTTTTTACAGCACTACTTGAGGCACTTGAGCAACTCCCCGGTATAGGTAAAAAGAGCGCTGAAAGGATAGGTTTTTACCTCCTGAATAACAGGGAGGTGGGTGAAAATTTATCCCAGGCACTAAGAACAGCACTGGACAATCTTGGCCATTGCAGAATCTGTGGCAATATAACAGAGGGAGAGGTATGTAAAATCTGCTCCTCTCCATCAAGGGATAAAACTGTTATATGTGTGGTTGAAACACCCATGGATATATATGCAATAGAAAAAACCGGTATTTACAATGGACTGTATCATGTGCTTGGTGCTCTTATATCCCCTCTTGATGGCAAAGGGCCTGAAGATATAAACATTGATGGTTTATTGAAAAGGATTGAAGGTGTAAAAGAGATTATACTGGCAATAAAGCCATCCACAGAAGGGGATGCAACATCCATGTATCTCGCTGAGATATTGAAGAAGAAAGGCGTAAGTGTTTCAAGGCTTGCAAGGGGACTTCCTGTAGGGAGTGAACTGGAATTAACAGACCCTCTCACCATAATAAATGCAATAAAAAATCGGAGTAGGTTATGAATATACCCATGGTGGACATAAAGAGACAATTTCTTGAAGTGAAGGATGAGGTTTACAGGGAATGGGAAAATGTGTTTGAAAAGATGCAACTTATGCTTGGTGAAAATGTCAGAGCCTTTGAAGAGGAATTCTCATCATATTGTGGGTGCAGGTATGGTATTGGTGTGAACTCTGGAACAGATGCACTTGTACTATCCATCCATGCGCTAATCCCTGAAGGTTCAGCAGGTGTGATTACCCCATCTTTCACATTCTTTGCCACACCTGAATCCATTGTTCTCACAAACAACATTCCTGTATTTGTTGATATTGAACCAGAAACCCTCACCATTGACACTGAAAAACTTTCCTCTTTTCTTTCCTCGCTTGAAAGAAACAGGAAGGGTCATCCAGTTTATAAAGGGATTACAATCAAGGCAATCATCCCTGTTCACCTTTTTGGCAATCCTGCAAGAATGGACAGGATTATTGAAATCTCAAGGGAATATAATCTAAAAATCATTGAGGATTCTGCACAGTCACATGGGGCGGAATATAAAGGGAAAAAGACAGGATGTTTTGGGGATGCCTCTGCATTCAGTTTCTATATGTCAAAAAATCTGAGTGCCATTGGTGATGCAGGCATGATAACAACAAACAATGAAGAACTTGCTGAAAAAATGATGAGATTGAGGATACATGGCCAAATTGAAAAGTACAGGCACAGAGACATAGGATACAATTCAAGGCTTGACGAAATACAGGCTGTGGTATTGAGGGCAAAACTGAAAAGGCTTGAGAAATGGAACAAAAGAAGAAATGATATTGCCAGGATTTATCTTAAGAAATTAAAAGACCTTCCCATTGAACTCCCACATATTCTCCATGACTCAAAACAGGTCTGGCATATGTTCTGGTTGAAGTGCAGGGAGAGGGATAAACTTCTTGAATACCTCAGGGATAATGGAATAGGTGCTGCTGTTCACTATCCACTACCCTGCCACCTACAAAAACCATTGAAAGACTATCCTGTTGTAACCGACATGGAAATTACAGAGAAAACCTCACAAAATATACTCTGTATTCCCATACACCAGCATATGGAGGATAACGAGGTCTTTTATATTATAGAAACCTTGAGGAAGTTCTATAAATGATTGATATTCATGCACACATTCTGAATAATCTTGATGACGGCCCTGAGGACCTGAAAGGGGCCAGACATCTGGTATCACTGTTACATTCAGAAGGGGTGGAGATGGTGATTGCAACACCACACCTTATTCCTGAAAGATACCCTGATGTAACAAAAACAGCCGTGAGGAGAAGGATAAGGGAACTGGAAGGAATTATTCCCATATATGAGGGTTATGAACTCCACGCAAACTACCTTCCTGAAAATCTGAAGGACTATACCCTTGCAGGCTCAGATTATGTTCTCATTGAATTCTCTCCATTCACCCCATCCTCTTCAATACCCATCATAACAAAGAGATTAAAAGATAAAGGATTTATACCAATAATAGCGCATGCAGAAAGATACTCACTGGAAATTGGAACACTGAAAAGGTTTAAAAAATCCGGAGCATTGCTACAATTCAATGCTGAGACCATCATCAACATGGGGACAATACTTTACAAACTGATAAAACTTGAAATCATAGACTTTATTGCGAGTGATATTCACCCAGGGAGAAAGGCAGGACTCAGGGATGCACACACAATCGTGAAAGGTTACAGTGAAGAACTTGCAAACAGGTTGTTTTATCTTAATCCTTACAGTGTTATAAAAAACCAGAAAATAGATGGAGGTATGCTATGAAACTTATACATGGTGTAAAGATAAAGGTGCTGAAGGTCATCCCTGATGAAAGGGGCTGGCTTATGGAGATTCTAAGGAGGGATGATGAACTCTTCAGGGAATTTGGACAGGTGTATGTAACAAGTGCCTATCCAGGTGTGGTTAAGGCCTGGCATGCTCATGAAAACCAGACAGACTCCATTGCTTGTATAAGTGGTATGGTAAAACTTGTTCTTTACGATGAAAGGGAGGAAAGCCCAACAAAGGGGATGATAAATGAATTCTTCATAGGTGAAAAAAATCCTATGCTGGTTCAGGTTCCAGCATATGTCTGGCACGGGTTTAAAAACATTCACACAGATGTATCACTTGTTATAAACATACCTGATAATACATACAACTACGAAAAACCTGATGAGTTGAGAAGACCTGCCCATGGGGATATACCCTATGACTGGGAAAGGAAGGATGGCTAACTATCTTGTAACAGGTGGTGCTGGCTTCATAGGCAGCCACTTTGTAAAAAAATGTGCAGATAAGGGAAACAGGGTGATTGTGATTGACAGCCTTGATTATTCAGGTAATCCTGAAAATCTGTCCGGTTACATTGACAGGATTTACATTGAAGAGGTTATAAAGGAGTACTTTCCACTTGGAGAAACATATGGGATAATCCAGAAAATACCTGGGGACCCGGAGAGGAGCTTTGGATTCCCAGTGGAGAAGGTTGATTTTGTTGAAAATCTACTTGAAAGGTTCTATTCGTCCAGCAACAGGGTTTT
>JAGGTX010000108.1 GCA_021163525.1 Caldifarciminota bacterium | reverse complement strand
AAATCAAACATGGCATTCACGCTCTTTTCAGGTGTTATCAGGTGTAATTCACCAGAGCCCTGTTTAAAGGAGAATCTTTCAGTCCAGATACCTGTTATTACTGGTGTTTCCTGCTTTTTTATACTTCTTCTGTTGCAGGATACAAGAAGCAAGGTTATTATTATTCCTGTAAACCATATACGTGTTGACATAGCCTGATACTTATGATATTAAAAATTTGCAGGAATGTCAAGGGAGAATGATGAAGGTAATAACAAGAAACAGAAAGGCCTTTAGAGAGTATGAAATAATCCAGCGAATGGAGGCGGGAATTGTGCTCCACGGGAATGAGGTAAAATCCGTGAGGGCAGGTAAGGTGAGTATCCAGGAGGCTTATGCTGGTATAGAGGATAGAGAGGTCTTTATCTATAACATGACAATATCTCCCTATGAAAAGGAATCCTATCATACTGACCCCAAAAGGAAGCGAAAACTTCTTCTCCACAAAAAGGAGATAAAAAGGCTCATCGGGAAAGTGAAAGAAAGGGGGTTTACACTTGTCCCACTGAGTGTATATATAAATGACCGTGGATATGTTAAGATTGAACTGGCACTTGCAAAGGGAAAGAAGATATACGAGAAGAGAGAGATAATAAAAAGAAGGGAGATGGAGAGAGAAATGGAGAGGTCTAAATGATACTGATACTTTTTGCCTTCCAGGTTCAGTATGGGGATAATGTTTACCAGTTCAACAGCATCCCTGTTCAGGACCTTGATTATGTTTCACTCAAGAAATTGAGTGAAAAACTTGGTTGTTCCATGCTTTATGATAGCACATACAGGGTATATACTATACAGAAAGCAGCCCGGATTACCATTGTTCCAGAGAATCCATTTATTAAGTATGAGGAGAAGTTTATCCAGTTGACATACCCTGTTATAGAGATAGATGGTGAGCCATTCATTCCCCTTTGTGAACTCCCTGGAATCTTATCCCTTCTGTTAAACTCAGAATTCAGACTACAGGGTAATAATGTTGTTGAGGTTAAAAAATTGAATGTATTGGGTTTTAATATAAAGGTCAAGAGCGATGAAACAGTGGCCACACTGAAGTACGACCCTTCCCTTGAAATTCTTTTCAGGGGGGAGGATACACTATGGGTTATAACCATTTTTGATGCAATTTACAACCCTGATATTTTCCCCACAGATGGTAAGGGCTTTATAAAGAGAATTATCCCAAGGCCTGGGGAGGGGTTCCTTGAATTGAAGGTAATAACTGCACCTGATAAGGATGTGAACATAAAAAAACTTGATGGAAAATTGAAGATTGAAGTGAGGGAATATAGAAAAAAGGAGATAAGAACCATTGTTATTGACCCAGGGCATGGTGGAAAAGACCCAGGTGCTATAGGGAATGGTTTGAAGGAAAAGTATGTTACATTGAAGATTGCAAAATACCTTTCTGCTGAACTCAAGTCCATGGGATTTCATGTAATTATGACCAGAACAGATGACACCTTCCTCAGTTTGAAAGAGAGGACGGAGATTGCAGATAATGCAAGGGCAGACCTCTTTGTGAGTATCCACTGTAATTCCGTCAGGAACAAAAGTTATATTGCAATGCATGGAACAGAGACATACTTTTTATCCGTTGCAAAGACGGATTGGGCAAGGGCTGTTGAGGCAACAGAGAACTCTTCAATCAAGTTTGAAGGGGCAGATGTTGCCCAGACAGGGCTTAAATATGTTTTATGGGACCTTGCCCAGAGCCAGTTCCTTGAGGAGTCACAGCAACTCGCCATTGATATTCAGGAATCCATTGTTGATTATTGCAGAACATACAACAGGGGTGTTAATCAGGCAAACTTTTATGTTCTCAGGGTTAATTATATGCCCGCAGTCCTTGTTGAAACTCTCTTTATAAGCAATCCAGATGATGCGAAAAAACTGAAAGATGATGTTTTCCTGAAGAGGCTTGCCAGGGGAATTGCCAGGGGAATCAAGAAGTATGTTGAGTCAAGGAATGGGTAATCTGGAAAGACCCATAGGGATATTTGATTCAGGCATTGGTGGGCTCACTGTTGCAAGGCACATAATGGAGGTTCTTCCAGATGAGAAAATAATCTACTTTGGTGATACAGCCAGAGTTCCCTATGGGAATAAATCAAGAGAGACAATAGAGCGTTTTGCAAGGGAAGACATAGAATTTCTGTTGAGGTTTGATGTAAAAGCAATTGTTGCAGCATGTTTTACCGTATCGTCAAATGCGCTTGAGAACATTAGAGAAGATTATAATATCCCTATCATCGGCATGATAGAACCAGGTGTTCGGGAGGTTCTTCAAAGGGGTGATATTAAACGAGTTGGTGTGATTGGTACAACCGCCACCATTGAAAGCAAGGCTTATGAGAATGCCCTTAAGAGAAAAATTGATGTGGAGATATATGCTTACTCCTGCCCCCTTTTTGTTCCACTGGCAGAGGAGGGATGGATTGAACATCCAGCAACATACATGATTGCAGAAGAGTATCTGCGTCCCCTGAAGGAGAATAGGGTGGAGGCTATTATCCTTGGTTGCACACATTACCCTATTCTTAAAGGGGTGATACAGAAGGTTATGGGAGAGGATGTTTTGCTTCTTGAACCAGGGTTACACGCGGGAATGATACTCAGGGAGTATCTTGAGGAGAAAGACCTTTTATCCAGTAATAATGGTGGTATTGAGATTTACTTATCTGATACACCGAGAAAATTTAATGAGATTATTGAGCGTTTTCTTGGAGGCATGAGGGATAGGGTTCTGGGTATTGAAAAGGTCAGGCCCTTCCAATCCCCCTGTAGATAAATCCCAATCTTTCCATCTCTTCAGGTTCAAAAATGTTTCTGCCATCCACAATTATGGGTGTTTTCATGAGATTCTTCACCCTTTCAAGGTCAAGGTTCCTGAATTCCTCCCATTCAGTTAGAATAAGGAGTGCATTTGCATCAACAAGGGTATCATAGGGATTTTCTTTATAATCAATATCGGGAAAAATCCTTTTCATCTTTTTCATTGCAGCAGGGTCATAGACAGAGATATAGGCATCCTCCTTCAGGAGGTGCTTGATTATATATATTGATGGGGCTTCCCTTATGTCATCAGTATTAGGCTTGAATGATAAACCAAGGATTGCAATCTTTTTACCCTTTATGTTCCATAAGAGGTCTCTTACCTTGTTTATAAAGTACTCCCTGATTTCCTGATTAATCTTGAGCACTTCCTTCAGAAGATTCATATGATAGCCAAGGTCCTCTGAGATTTTGATGAATGCCTTCAGGTCCTTTGGAAAACAGAAACCACCAAAACCAATACCTGCATTTAAGAATTCTTTTCCTATCCTGTGGTCAAGCCCCATTCCAAGTGCAACCTCTTTTACATCAGCCCCAGCCTTCTCACACACCATGCTTACTGCATTTATGTATGAAATCTTCATTGCAAGAAATGAATTGGATGCATGCTTTATGATTTCAGCACTCTGTATGTTTGTAACAATGAACGGAGCATCAATCTTCTCGTAAATCTCCCTCATCAATTTCTCAGCCCTTTCATTCTCCACACCAATGACGATTCTGTCAGGATATAGAAAATCCTTTATTGCAGAGCCCTCTCTCAGGAATTCAGGGTTGGAGGCAACATCAAATTCAATACCCCTTTTGTTGTTGAGTTCAATGGTTGTTTTGAGTTTCAGCCCTGTTTGAACAGGGACAGTGCTTTTTTCTATGATGAGTTTGTATTCATCCATTGTTTCGGCTATTCTTGTGGCAACAAGTTCAATGGAACTGAGGTCTGCACCACCATCCTCCCTGGGAGGTGTTCCCACGCATATGAAGATGGCGAGCCCGTGTTTTGTTCCTTCTTCAATAGAATCTGTGAAGGAAAGGGTTCCTTTCTCCATCCCTTGTTTAAGGAGTTCCTCAAGTCCGGGTTCATAAATAGGTGATATCCCCTTTTTAAGAAGTCTTATCTTTTCAACATCATTGTCAACACAGACAACATGGTGCCCAAGATGGGAAAGGCAGACCCCTGTTGTGAGACCCACATAACCAGACCCAATGATTGTGATTTTCATATCAAAACCTCCTTGCTCATACTCAATACACTTGAAATACCCTTTTCCTCCATTGTCACACCATAGATATAGTCTGCTTCCTCCATGGTTCTCCTGTTGTGGGTAATCAGGATAATCTGGCTGTCCCCTGTTTCCTCCCTCAAAACCTCAAGGAATCTTTCAACATTTTTTTCATCAAGGGGTGCATCAATCTCATCAAGGATAACAAGCCCTATGTTCCTTGTAAGAATCACACCAATGAGAAGGGAAATTGCAGTGAGGGTTTTCTCACCATCTGAAAGCAGTTCCATCTGGCTCATCTTTTTACCTGGTGGCCGTGCATAGATGTTAATATCTGCCTCAAGGGGGCTTCTTCCTTCCAGCCTTATATCTGCCTGCCCACCATTAAATAGCCTTGTGAATATCCTCTGGAACTGCCTCCTGATTTCATTTATCGTCCTTGTGAATTCCCTCTCTGCCCTCCTATCTATGGAGTTGATTGCATTGATAATGTCTTCCTTTGCCCTTTCAAGGTCCTTTTTCTGCATCTGGAGCCTGTCAATTTCCTCTTTTATCTTCTCATACTCTTCAACAGCAAGTATGTTGACCTCTTTCATCCCCTCTTTTCTCTTTATCAACCTGTCAAGTTCACCTTTCAGTTCCTCCAGATTCTCTCCCTCCTGTGGAATGGGGGTCTTTTCTGTCTCCCTCATCACCTGCTGCACAATATTTTCCTTTTCAACCTCAAGCCTTTTTATTTCGCTTTCAACCTGTTCCTTCTCAAGGCTGGCATCCAGAATATCTCTACCTGATGCTTCTATGCTTTCATTTATTTTGCTCAACTGATTGCGTAGGTTGTTGAGGGTGTTTCCCCCTTCATTTTTTTGCTCGGAAATAGACCTCAGTTTTTCCTCAAGTTCGTTCCTTTCCACCTCAAGTTTCTCATACCTGGTCTTGTAATCGGACATCTCCTCCTGAATCTTTTCGTATCTTTCAAGTCTATTTATGGTAACTTCAAGTTGCCTGTATTCTCCCTCCACCTTTTCAAGTTCAGTCAACAATTTGTTCTTCTCCCTGGTCTTTCTTTCCTCTTCTTCTTGAATTTCATTAAGTTTATTCTTCAAATTCTCTTCCTGTTGTTTTAAATCCTTCTCCTTATCTTCAAGTGTCGTTTTTTCTTTCTCTATGGCTTCAAGTTCCTTTCTAATTTCACCAAGCCTTTT
>JAGGTX010000142.1 GCA_021163525.1 Caldifarciminota bacterium | reverse complement strand
TCCTTTCCCTGTTTTTTGCCTTTTTTGCCTACCTTGCAGTGGAAGGATACAGGAACAGAAGTATGTTATCCCATATTATCAGACTGAAAATGGAGAGGGATAAACTTCTCAGGGAGACTGAGCATCTAATGGCCAGGCTTGAGATACTCAATACCGAGATACAGGAAACGATTTCAAGGACAAGCCTCCTTGCTTCACTTGCCAGGAGGCCTATACCTGATAGATACACATTGATGATGGGTACTGGTGGTTTACCTGAAAAGATGCCATTCCATGACCAGACTGTTTCCAGCAATGTCTTGAAGTTGAAGAATGAAACAGAAAAACTGAAGAACATACTTGCCTTTGAGAATAAAGAAACGGACAGGGCAATCAAAAATTTGAGGGAGAAAGAGAGACTCCTTATGGCAACCCCCTCAATATGGCCCACATATGGCCGTGTGACCGCAACTTTTGGGTGGAGAAGGCATCCCATTCTTAAAAGGCGTGAATTCCATAAGGGGCTTGATATTGCCAATTTCAGAGGAACCCCAATTTATGCCACTGCCTACGGAAGGGTAACTTTCGCTGGTGTAAGGAATGGATACGGCTACACCGTGGAGATAGACCATGGTTATGGATTCTCTACCAGATATGCTCACCTGAAAAAAATCCTTGTTAGAAAGGGTGAGTATGTTAAGAGGGGTCAACTCATAGGTCTTATGGGTGCAACAGGGCTTGCAACAGGCCCCCACCTCCATTACGAGGTCAGAATCCTTGGAAAGGCAGTCAATCCCATTAGGTATCTTGATAATTCACCTGTAGTTTATTGATGTTTCCATATCTCTTTCTTGCACCCCTTGCTGGATACACAACCTCCTCTGTGAGGCTTTTTTTTCGGCTGCATGGTGCCGACATGGTGTTTTCAGAGATGGTCTCTGCAAAGGCAATCCTTCTTGGGAGCAAAAAGACCCTTTCCCTTGTTGCCTTTAAGGAGAAAGAGAGACCTATTGGTGTACAGATTTTTGGGGGTGACCCGATTGTTTTATCAGAGGCTGCACAGGCCATTGAAGAAAATCTTAAACCTGATATGATTGATATCAACATGGGTTGTCCTGTTCGTAAGGTTATAAAACAGGGTTATGGTGCTGCCCTGCTTGAGAACAGGGATATGGCCCTGAGGATTGCACATGATGTTTCAAGGGCTGTAAAAACACCTGTCTCCGTTAAAACAAGGACAGGTTTTGATAGACCCATTGGGCTCAGTTTCTTCCTTGAACTTGCAAGCACAGGAATAAGCCTGCTCACCATACATGGGAGAACAGCCATTTCATTTTTTTCGGGCGAGGTTGACTGGGATTTTATTCATAGGCTTGCTGAAAGGTCTCCAATCCCTGTTATTGGTAATGGTGGCTTGAAGACACCGGAGGATGTCAGGGAAAAACTCATGATAGGGAATATTTCAGGGGTTATGATAGGTATGGGCGCAGTCTCAGACCCCTTCATCTTCATGAAGGTGAGGGGAAAACCCATTCCAGATAATCCAGAGGTTTATTTTCTTAAATTCATAATGGAAAAAGGTGAGGGGGTTAATGTTGTGAAAAGGTTTGCATTAAATATGTTAAAAAACAGGTTCAATGTGAGGAGATATAGAAGGATGATTGCCCATTCCAGAGACGGTGAAGAGATACTTAAAGTTGTGGAGGAGTGTGTTAATGTTTGAATTGAATAATGTTGTTTTGAGAAGGGGTGGAAAGGAGATACTGAGGGAGGTGAACCTTGGAATAGGGTTCAGTGAAAGGGTGGTGCTAACAGGCCCGAATGGAAGCGGGAAGACACACCTTGGGCTTCTTCTCTCAGGTTTGCTATTCCCCACCGAAGGAACAGTCATTGTTGATGGAAAAAATATCAAGGATTATGAACTCAAAGACATGAGAAGAATTTCTGGAATTGTGTTTCAGGAGCCCGAGATGCAGTTTATTACAATGAGTGTTGAGAAGGAAATCCTTTTTGGTCTCCAGAATATTGGTTTGAATCATGATGAAATGAAATTGAGGGCAGAGAAAATTAAAAGTATGTTCGGGCTTGATAATCTCTGGAACAAGAGTCCATACCAGATTTCTGGAGGTGAAAAACAGATAGTTGCCATTGCATCCATCGTTGCAATGGAGCCATCTTTCATTATTTTTGATGAGATAACAACCTTTCTTGATAGAAAACACAGGGAGAGGATTTATGAGATTCTGAAGCAACTGAGATGCGGTTATCTCTGGATAACACAGGACTTTGATGAGATACCAATTGGTGAAAGACTACTTGTTCTGGAGGATGGGAGGATTGTTTTTGATGGTGGGGTGGAACCCCTGCTAAAATCCCTTGAGATTGATTCCCCCCTGAACAGGTTGAAGAGGTTGTTGATTGAAGAGGGACTGGAGGAATTCCTGTGATTTCAATAAAGAATGTCTGTGTTAAATACAATGGCAGAACTATTCTTGATAATGTCTCTGCTGATTTTGAGGACACCAGGATACATCTTATAGTTGGACCAACAGGAGCGGGAAAGACCACCTTTCTCTCCGTGATAATAGGATTTGTCAAACCTGATGAAGGCACTGTTGCTGTCCCAAGGGGTGATATTTCAGATTTGAGAAAAAGAATGGGTATCCTTTTCCAGTTCCCAGAGGAGATGTTTTTCCTTGAGAAGGTGTATGAGGAGATAGCCCTTGCTCCCATCAGCAGGAGGATGGACAGGATTGAGAACAGGGTGCATCAGGCACTGGAGATGGTAAATCTATCCCCTGACATCCTCCAGGCATCACCCTATGAGATCTCCTATGGAGAAAAAAGGAGGGTGGCACTTGCGTCAATCCTTTCATATTCTCCTGACTGGATTCTCCTTGATGAACCATTTGCAGGGCTTGATAGAAGGGGAATCAACATGATGATGGGTGTCATCAAGAATTTAAAGGAACGGGGAAAGGGTGTTATAATTGCCTCTCACAGGATTGAAGAGATTGCCACAATATGTGATAGTGTTACACTCCTTGTTGAAGGAAGGTTAATATTTTCAGAGAAAACTTCCATGACTGACTGGAATGAGATATACAGGGCGGGTTGTGATGTTCCGGTTTCAGTAAGGTTCTCAATGGCGCTTGCAGAAAATGGCATAAATATTGGATATCCCCTGACAATAGATGAAGCGGTTAAAAGGCTTAAGGAAATAAGAAGGGAGGAAAGATGAAGGCTATATTCCTTGACCTTGTTGGGACACTTGTGAAGGGTAAGTCAATGGAGCCTTTTGAAGGGGCAGTGGAAAGGTTCAATTCGCTAAAGTCAAAAAAGAGGATTTGTATCATAACCAACAACACTACTGATACCCCCGAAACCTTAAAGGAAAAACTTGAAAAGGCAGGATTTGACCTTGATGGTGTTGTTCTCCTCTCACCCCTCACGGTTCTGAAGGAGGTTCTGAAGGGTGTGAAGGGTAAGATATACTGCATAGGCTCAGATGCAGTGATTTCCACAATCAGGGATGCAGGAAAGGAGATTTCTGAGGATGCAGATGCTGTTGTTATAGGACTTGACCTCTCTCTTACATATGAAAAACTCACGAGGGCAACAAACCTCATATTGAATGGTGCAGAATTTATAGGTCTGCACAGCAACAGGCTTTTCCTCATGGAGCCTGGTAGGGTGGGGCCAAGTGTTGGTGCAACCCTTTCTTTTCTTGAATATGCCACATCAAAAAGGCCAAGAATAATTGGAAAGCCCGAAAAGGAATTTTACAGAACAGGGCTTTATCTCCTTGGTGTTGAACCTGAAGATGTAGTTGTTGTTGGGGATGACCCCATAAGTGAGGTGAGTGCACCCCAGTCCATTGGTATGCGGGCAATATTTGTAAAATCAGGAAAGTATAGGGAGTGCCCTGATTTTGCAAAGCCTTACAGGATTTATGATAGTTTTATGGATATAGATTGGGATAATTTGTAATCCTGTTATAGATTTCTATAACTTTGATGAAGTTCAAAAATCATAACACCCTGATTATCAGGGTGTTTTTTTCTGGAACACAATTTGTATAAAAAGGAAGGGAAATCAGCGAGGAAATGCAGGGTTATTCGGCTTCTGGAGCAGGATATAAAACAAGGAGGGCAAACCTGCTCTGGGGGCCATTTTTTAAAATGCCCTGACAAATATTGACAGCATTTTTTAAAATATAACAATAATTAAAAAAAAGGGAGGTTTTATGATTCTGTTTGTGCTTTCTCTTGTTGGTGGTTTTGGTGGTTTTTTTTATGGTGGTGTTCGTCCAGGGGTCTCGTCTATCAATGATGCTGTTGCCTCTGAGCTTCCAGGGTTTGAGAAAACCATTTATGTGAATGGCGGGAGCGGTTATGGTATTATAAATGGCTTTCTTATTGGAGGAGGTGGGTTTGGTGGAACACTCACTTCGGAATCCAGTTCAATGCACGGAGAACTCTCTTATGGTGGCGGTTTCTTTGAGGTGGGATACATAAGACCTTTGTTCAAGTTCACTTATGGTTTTCTCACTGTTGGCTCGGGCAGTGTTGGGATGGCCATGAAACTGAACAGGATTCTTTCAGATGTTTCCTTTGATTCCCTTCTCACTGA
>JAGGTX010000092.1 GCA_021163525.1 Caldifarciminota bacterium | reverse complement strand
TCAATGGCCTTCAAGAGTTGTGGGTCATCAGACCTGTTGTCGTATTCAGGAGGATTTTCAACGTATATGTCTGGATGAACAGGGTTATTCTCCATATTCACACCCTCAATCCTGTACCATCCTTCATTGGGACATCTGAATGTTGAGCCATCCACAAGTTCAAGGTTGTTGGTTCCAATGACCGCACCAAATGTAGGAGTCCCAACAACAGTGCCCAGTTTGAGTTCCTTGAATCCTGAAGGAAAAATTTCTGCATCACTGTAGCAGTATCCATTTATCAGCAACACAATCGGCTTGTTCCATCTGAAAAGGCTGTTGTATTCCTTTTCCCCATCCCTCTCCATGGAGTATGCGTAAACGGTTCTTTTCAAAATGTTGAGGAGTTCATCGTGGATTGAACCACCGCCGTTGTACCTTATATCAAGGACAAGCCCTTTTCTGTCCCTGAATTCGTACAGTTCCTTTTTAAATCTTTTTAGATCCTCTGAACCCATTGCCCTGATGTGGATATAGGCAAGTCTCCCCTTGCTTTTCTCTTCAACTGTCTTCCTGTTAGAAAAGACCCATTCTTTGTAAATGAGATTTCTTATCTTCCATGGGGAGACAGGCTCAATGTCAATATCCTCTTTCTTCCTTCCTCTCTTCACTGTTATTCTTATTTTCTTTCCACGTTTCATTCTCAATAAACTGTAAAAGTTGGTTTCGCCTGTTACACGCTCTCCATTCACAGCAAGAATAACATCTCCCGGTTTTATGCCATTTTCCATATCAGAGGGGCTGTCCTTTATTATTCTTTTCACCCTTAATCCTTCTCCTGGATATGAGTAATCAGGCACAATCCCCAGGCACCCTGTTATCTCTCCTCCACCTTCATCCTTCCATATTCCCAGGTGAGAGGCATTCAGTTCACCAATCATCATCCTCACGATTGTATGGAAGTCTTCGGTATTTCTCACAATATCCAGATAGGGCAGGTATTTTTCATATGCACCCCTCCAGTCTATCCCATGGAAATGTGGGTCATAGAACCCATCCTGAAGAACCCACCATGCCTGGAGGAATGCGGCTTTTCTTTCACTCCTTTTGTCAAGGATAAAGCCCACATGGAATGAAAGGGGCTTTGCTCTCTCTTTATCCACATCAGCAACATACAGTTTGCCATCACCATCAAGGTAATACACCTTTTTATTGTCATTTGAAATCAATATCTTTTCAGGGTCAGCACCTCCCTCAGAAAGTCGTTTGAGATTCTTCCCTGTCCATTCAACCGACCACACATCATTTCCACTTAGGTCAAATGCCTGAATTGCATAGAGCCTGCCGTCCTTTGATGCTGTGAAATAGTTGTACTCTCCTTCAAATTTTGCAACTGTATGGATTCTCTCGTCTATATCCTTGAAGTCTATTTCTATCTTCTTCAGTGGTTTTATGGAATCCTGGTGCTCTTCCCAGAATTCCATGCCTTTATCTTCATCCTCCTTCCTCAGGAATACAAACTTTATCCAGAGATTTCCCTCAGGGTCTCGTGATGCAAAGGATATCCTCCTTCCGTCGGATGACCACATTGGTTTGTAATCATCATTGGGATGGTTGGATATATTTATCGGACCCTTTGACCCGTTGGCACGGACAACGAATACATCCTCCCTCCATCCAAGTGCTGTTCTTGAATACGCAATCCATCTGGAATCAGGAGACCAATCAAGCCATATACAGTCATTTTCTTTGCTTAATTGTCTTTGATTTTTTCCATCTGCATCAACAACATAAAGAAATCCTGTTGATTTCAAAAATGCTATTTTCTTCCCATCTGGTGAAAATTTAGGTTTTCTCTCTGTTTCAGGTGTATCAAACACCTTTTTTATTTTGAACATTACATCGTTGTAAAATTTCTTTTTCTTTTCGGGTTCAGCAGTGAATATATCCCAATCACCATCTCGCAGTGATGAAAAAACAAGCATCTCCTTTTCAGGATGCCATGATACATCCTTCTCTGGTTCAGGAGTGGAGGTCACCTGAACAACCCTGTCAGGTTCTCCATCCTTTAATCTCATCACATATATATCACCGTGAAGAACAAATGCCAGTTCCTTCTCATCAGGAGAGAGTGCAAAATCAGTGGCATTCTTTGTCCATCTTACATAGGTGTCAGGTTGTTCCCTGTAATCCATGGGGATTGAAAATTCAATCTTTTTAATCTTTTCACTCTCAACATCGTAGGTATAAAGGTTGTTCATCACGAGGAAGGCAATGATCCGTCCATTCCTTGATATGGATGGGAATCTTATCTCTTCTTTGAAGCTGGTTAATTTTTTAATGTGTTTACCATTCAGATCCATTGAATACAGGTTGTTAATCCTATCTGTATCCCTGTTTGACACGAAATAAATCCTCTCTGTCACAGGTGAATAGACCGGCCATCCATCCCTTCCTTCAAACCTTGTGAGCCTTTCAGCCCTGCCATCAGGAAGGGGCATCTTGAATATGTCATAACTGCATCCACCCCTGTATTTCCTTCTCCACCATGGTTCCCCTCCCCTCATCAGGAGAATGATGTTTGTATCAGGTATGTGGTAGGCATATGGAATATCAAAGTCTATGGCAAGGACAGGTGTTCCTCCGTGAACATTCACCCTGTAAACCTCACCCCTGTATCTGAGCCTGCTGGAATAAAAATAAATCCATTCCCCATCCTCTGAAAAAAAGAGGGGTGTATCCCATGCTGAATGATAGGTGAGCCTTGTGGGAGGATTTTTTCCTTCAGCATCCATCAGGAATATATCCCCATTCCCATATCTGTCAGACTGGAATGCAATCCACCTGCCATCAGGTGACCATATTGCCTCT
>JAGGTX010000027.1 GCA_021163525.1 Caldifarciminota bacterium | reverse complement strand
TGGGGATAGTCCACCATCTCTTTGGAAAGGTTATTTATCAGGAAACAGACCTTTTATCAGGAACCTATGTATATTTCACTGAAAGGCTTATACCAAAATTTTACAGGGACATACCAATGGTATGTGTCTCAAAGAGCACGGCAGGGGAACTGATAGGCATGGGCATACCCGAAAAAAACATCCATGTTGTGTATAATGGTGTTGACCTGAAAAAATACAGGCCTGTGGAAAAAAGTGAATCCCCTTTAGTCGTATCGGTTGGAAGAATAAAGAAGTATAAGAGGCTTGATGTCCTGATAGAAGCAACAAAGATACTCAAAGACAGGAAAGTAATATTCAGGCTTGAGATACTTGGAACAGGTGATGCACTGGACGAACTAAAAACCCTTGTTTCAAGATATAGGATTGAAGATATGGTGAACTTCAGAGGTTATGTGAGTGAAACAGAAAAGGCAGAACTCCTTGCAAGGGCATGGTGCAGTATCAACACATCTCCAAAGGAAGGGTGGGGGCTTACAAGCATGGAAGCACAAGCATCAGGCACTCTATCCATTGTTCCTGATTCACCAGGACTAAGGGAGACAGTTATTCATGGAGAAACCGGGTTTATCTATCCATGGGGGGATTCTGATAAACTTGCAGAATACATAGAACATGTACTGAAAAATCCTGATACTGCCAAAATAATGGGGAAGAAAGCAAGGAAGTGGGCAGAAAGATTCACCTG
Source organism: Caldifarciminota bacterium (assembly GCA_021163525.1). Classification (GTDB taxonomy): domain Bacteria; phylum Hydrothermota; class UBA3072; order UBA3072; family B12-G15; genus B12-G15. Next base: position 2,288 of record JAGGTX010000027.1, on the reverse strand, counting down.
GGATTCCTCTGCCCGCCGTATGTCAGAGATCATAGAGACCCTGATCGGTTGAGGGCCTGATTATCTCCTTTATATATGGAATATATCTTTTATCCTTCATCTTCCTATCAACAGGTATGAGAACAAGTGCATACAGGAGAATCACACCAATCCCCGTTAAAAAGGAGTAAATGTCCTTCCCGAACAAAATCTTGCCGATGATTATGCCAGCAATGAGAAGTATTACAGGCATTGTAAAATTTATAAAAACAGAGAGCCACCCAATCCCCTCTGGAATAAATACAACAACCTCATCACCAGTTTTTGCCCCAATCTTATTCTGCGCCTGAATCTCCTTTGCCCCACCAGAAGGATTACACAATTTCCTCATTACACACGAAGAGCACTCTTCAGGACCGGTGATCTGAACAATAGCAATGTCATCCTGTATCTTTTTAACTATGCCTCTATCCTCCATGCTTCACCTCCTTGAATGCATCCTTTGCCATATAGGAGGACCTGACAAGAGGGCCTGAAACTACACACCTTATACCCAATGAAAGAGCCATCTCCCTGTATTCTTCAAACTTCTTTGGTGGTATGTATTCAACCACAGGTGCATGTTTAAGTGATGGTCTGAGATACTGACCAATCGTGAGTATATCACAGCCCGTGGATACAAGGTCCTTCATCACACCTTCAAGTTCCCTTTCATTCTCCCCAAGACCAACCATGATACCAGATTTTGTTATAAATCCCTTTTTCTTTGCATATTCAAGCAACCTCAATGACCTCTCATAATCAGCAAGCGGCCTTATACTTCTGTAAAGGGATGGAACGGTCTCAATATTGTGATTCAGCACATCGGGTTTTGCACCAAGCACCTTATCAAGGCCATCCATATCTCCCATAAAATCAGGGATAAGAACCTCAACCCCTGCATCTGGTATTTTCTCCCTTACCTTAAGGATTGTCTCCATGAATATAGATGCCCCCCCATCAGGAAGGTCATCCCTTGTAACAGAGGTAACAACAACATACTCAAGACCAAGTGCTTCTGCTGTTATAGCAACCCTTTCAGGTTCATCAGGGTCTGGTGGAAGTGGAACACCGGATTTTATTGCACAGAACCTGCAGTTTCTCGTGCATATATTACCCAGAATAAGGAATGTTGCAGTGCCGGATTTGAAACACTTCCCTATATTGGGACACTTTGCCTCCTCACATACCGTGTGAAGTCTACTCTTTCTCAAAAGATGGACAAGGGAGGATATACCCCTTCTATTCTCAATTTCCTCTTTTATCCAGACAGGAAGGCTCATAGAGGTCTGTTCTTCTCATCAACCCTGATAATAACAGGGGTAATCACTTCCTCTGGTTCAACAAGGCCAAAGGCCATAATAATCACCCTATCCCCCACCCTCACAAGTTCTGCTGCTGCACCATTCACACAGACCTCCCCCTCTCCTCCATATATCACATAGGTCTCAAACCTGTTCCCTGTATCAACATCGGCAACGAGCACCTTCTCAAACTCCCTCATCCCTGCAAGTTCAGCAAGGTTCCTATCTATTGTAATGGAACCATCATACTCCTTTGCCCTATCTGTGACCCTTGCCATGTGTATCTTTGACTTCAACATCTGTATCTTCATATCTCCACCTCCAATCCTGCCCCAAGTTCAATAAAATCCTCCCCAAACTCATCATGGAACATCTCAATTGCCAGTTCACCTGTGCAATGTGTTGGAGCAACCTTCTCAACCCTGTATTTCTTGAAGAGTTCAATAACATCCTTTATTTGTGCTTCATCCATATCAAGCAGGTGAAATCCACCTGCAACAAGTTTGATGCGGGTTCCAAACTTCCTCGTGCAATCAAGTATATCCCCAAGACCTGGATGGGAGCAACCCGTGAATACACAGAGCCCATCTTTTGTTTCAATAATGAGTGAATGTTCTTTAATCACATTCCCAAGTGGGCCTGTTGAATATACCTCTGGTAGAATCTCAACGGGCTTTTCAATCAACTCCACATTCAGTCCCATTGCCCTGTACATCTCAACAGCATCCTGGGTGAAGTGGGAATGCAAAAAAACCGTCCTTTTTTCGTCCCTGAAAATATCCATACCACCCGTATGGTCCCAGTGTTCATGGGAAAGGAAGATATAGGCAATTTCATCCTTTGGGATACCAAGTTCATGCAGGTTCTGCTCAAGGTAGATGGGGCTCTCACCCGTATCAAACAAAAGGTGGTAATCAGGGAAGAAGAAGGAAAGCCCCCATCCCCTGCTCAATTTCTTTATCTTTT
>JAGGTX010000157.1 GCA_021163525.1 Caldifarciminota bacterium | reverse complement strand
AGTTGTTCTCCGCCTGTATCCATGGTGATGAAGTAAATGCCCGGCTTTATGTCACTGACAGATATAACCAGTCTTCCAGTGAGTGAAGAAGAAATTTTCTCATTGAGAACCTTTACCCGTCTTCCTGCAATATCAGATATGCTTATTTTAACAGTGGCTGGCGTGGAAACACTGTATTCAATCTCAATAAGGTCAGTGGCAATGGGGGTGAGAAGTTTCAAATTGTTTTTGTGGATGATATTTCTTTCCTCAACCCCCACAAAGTTCCAGTCAACAACCTTTGCAGCGATGTCATATCCGTGATACCACCTTGCATCCTCCCATGCAAAGATTATCACGCTGTCATCTGCAGCAACAGCAGGATTTCTCTGGAGCGTATTCTCACCTTCCTGTGCATTGTTGACCTTCACAATTGAATCAATCGTGGAGAAATCAGCAGAGTAAGACCTTGCGCATATTTCATAATTTCCATCAATGCTCTGCCTCCAAACAACCACTGCCTTCCCTGATGGACTCACAGAAATGTTGGGCTCATAAGAGTATCCCACTGAAGGGTCATTTATTAAGAAGTTTGTGTCCACAAGTGCACCTGTTGTATCCACCAGTTGTCCATATATCTTTCCCTCCTGCCATACCACAAAAAATCTACCTGTGGGAAGGTATGCAACAGCAGGACGATACCTGTAGGCATTCCTTAAAGAGTCGCTGATTATAAAGTTTTGACCAATACGTGTTCCTGTTGAATCAAAGAGTTGTCCGAATACCTGCGTGGGAGACATCCTCCAGTCATACCATACAACAAGGAATTTGCCAGTGGGGGAGACTGCTATATCACAGTCATAGTGGTTTACATCAAGGCTGTCATCATCAACAAGTATGTTGTTCCCGATGGGATTGCCATCTCTGTCAAAATACTGCAAGTAGATGTGGTAGTATCCATTCCATCTTGTATCAAACCATGTGATTGCAAATCTACCAGATGGCATGGCTGCAACTGCAGGTTGTTGCCTTGTGTTGTATGTGGTATCCTGGGCAGAACCCGAATCAACACTTGTTGATGTGATAAGATAATAGTATATGTACTTCTGGTCCACGGAGGAGAAGGTGATTATCACACTGCTATCTGACCTGACAGCAACATCAGGATGTTTTCCTCTCTGAAGAAGGAAATTGTCAATAATAACATTCCCCTGCTGGTCAAAAACAGAGTAGTATATTGAGTTATAGTTATCCCTCAGGTCTTCCCACGTAAGCACACAATAGCCATAAGAATTCATATCTATTGCAGGATAGTACTGATTTCTGGTTGCAGAGCAGTCATTCGCCTTCCGGTCACCTGTAAGTGCTGTTCCAGAGGTTGAATAAATCCTGTAATAGATACTTCTATCATCCCTCTGGTCTTCCCATGCAACTATAAATCTATCTCCGTTTGTATACACTGATGGAGAGTACTGGTATTCAGAGCCTGTATTATCAGAAATCTTGAAGTTTGAGCCTATAGGATTGCCACTGGAATCGTAAAACTGGCAATAAATGTGATATGTGACATCCCTTGAGTCAGTCCACACAACAATGAAGTTTCCAGTAGAGTCCATAGCAACATCTGGATAATCCTGATATGCAGTACCACCATCATCATTCACAAGGAATTCTGAGCCAGCAGGGTTTCCATTTGAGTCATACATACGACCGTATATATCCTTGTGTGCATTTCTGTAGTCAGCCCATATAATCACGAAATTTCCACTGGAATCCATTGCAATAGCAGGTGAATCCTGAAGGCTGGATGTGTCTGTGTTAACAATAAAGTTTGAACCAATCTTGTTCCCTTCAGAATCAAAAATCTGGGCATATATATCAAGGGATGTTTCCCTTCTTTCAGACCATGCCACCACAATATTCCCATTTTTACTGGTGGCTATAACAGGGGTATATACATAGTAGGTTGGTACACCTTCACTCACATGTATTGTGTCACCAATCAATGTTCCTGAAAGCGTGTATCTTCCAAGCACAATCTTATATCCACCAGATATATATTTTCTTCCCACAACAAAGATAACGGTATCTTTTATTGTGGCATCAAGGTCATATATAGAGTATAAATGGGTCAATGTAAACGCATTCCCCTGCTGTGTTCCATCACGGAGAATCCATTGCCCGCATCCATACTGGAACACAACAAGAATACTGTCTCCGTATTCAATCATTGAAGGTTCATACTCATATGTGTATGCCACATTTGTTGATACCTTGAAGTTTGCATCAAGGGGTGAACCGTTGGATTGAACCTTTTGTGCATAGATGTTGTAATTGCCATTTCTCGAGTCATGCCATGAAATCAGTGCACTGTTGTCTTCAAATACAAGAACGCATGGCTTATATGCATCATTTCCCGTGGTATCGTTGTTCACCCTGAAATCATCTTTTATCACCCCGAATTGGGCAGAAACTGATAAAGCACCCAAAACAACCAGCAACATTACAATTTTCCTGAACATAGTCCCTCCTTTTTTTGTGTTCAAACGGATAAATTTTAATCAGTAAAGCATGTATTGTCAAGATTTATTATATCCCCTAAATAAAGAGTTTATCAGGGTTTAAGATGTTATTCGGGTCAAAGGTCTTCTTCAGTTTCCGCATTAACTCAATTTCCTTTTTGTCCCTTGAATAGTGAAGATACTTCCTTTTTGTCCATCCAATTCCATGCTCTCCACTTATCTTTCCACCTGCATCTGCAACAATGCTCAGTATCTCTTCAACAATTGATTCGTCCCCTGTTGATACAATATCAACATGAATATTTCCATCACCAATATGCCCAAATGTATAAATGCCAGTTTTTCTTTTTTTCGCAATCTTTTTGATTAGCATTATGACCTCAGGTACCTTTGTTCTCGGAACCACAATATCTTCGGGTATTATAAGGTTCTCCGTATCAATTGCTTCAGAGATTCCCCTTCTAAATTTCCACAGTGCCTCCATCTGGGTGGGCTGGTCTGCCACGAGGATGTCCTCTGCGTTTTCAAGTATGTCTCCAAGGGCTCCAAGGTATCTGTCAATCTCTTCCTTTGAAAAGCCCGCAATCTCAATGAGGAGATAGTTCCCTACCTTCAGGTCTGGCAGTTCACTCTCTTGGGATTTTTTTGCCATTACACAATCCCTGTCAATGAATTCAAGGGCGTCAGGTATGACACCCCTGCGTAAAAGTTCAATTGCACCCTCTGTTGCCTGATTGAGGTTATTGAATATGGCAAGGACAAGGCTTTTATAAACGGGCTCAGGGATTATCCTTAAGAGAATTTTTGTGAATATTCCAAGGGTTCCTTCAGACCCTATGAAAAGGTTGAGTAAACTGTATCCAGTTGTGTTCTTCAATACCTTCCCACCAAGGTCTAATTCACTGCCATCAGGGGTGAAGACATCAAGCCCGTAAACATAGTTTCTTGTGACACCGTATTTAAGACAGTGTGGTCCTCCGGCATTTGTTGCCACATTCCCACCAATTGAGCATGAATCAATAGACGCAGGGTCAGGGGGATAGAAAAGCCCTGTTTCTTTAAGTGTTCTGTTTATTTCTCCAGTTATAACACCTGGTTCAAGGAGAACAAACATGTTTTTTGTGTCTATGTCAATGATTTTTTTCATTCTCTCTGTTGATACAACAACACCACCCCTTACAGGGAGTGGACCACCGCATCTGCTTGTTCCCGCTCCTCTTGGTATAACAGGGAATTTATAAGAGTTTGCGAGATTAAGCAGTTTCTTAATTTCTTCAGTATTTTCAGGCCTTAAAACCGCATCTGGATAAAACACGAGTTTTTCAGGGGTTTCGTCACGGGAATATGGCTCCATCGCCTCTCTATCAAGTATGAGGGAACTTTCAGGGAACTCATTTTTCAATATATTTTCAAGTTCTGTCATGCGAAGATTATAAATTCTTTTTATTCTGGGTCAAGAAGGAAAGGTGCTGTGCTTGACAAGCCACCCAATCCTGTTATATTTCCATAAAAAAGAAAGGAGGTGAGAGAAAGGTGCCCGCAGTAAAAGTAAGAGAGCATGAGAGCTTTGAGGCTGCTTT
>JAGGTX010000172.1 GCA_021163525.1 Caldifarciminota bacterium | reverse complement strand
GGTGTGAGAAAAACAAAGACACCTACACCGTGAAGGTCAAAGATTGCTCCATTCTCTTTTAAGGATACAACCTCACCCCTGACGAACTCAACCATACTCCCTCTGAAGATAACATATTGCACTTGCAAGTGCATCAGTAGCATCCGGTGGAATCTCTCCATTTATGCCGAGAATACATTTCACCATCTGCCCTACCTGCTGCTTTGATGAACTCCCTGAACCGGTCAGTGCCATTTTGACCTCCCTGGGTGAGTATTCAATGATGGGTATTTCTTTCATTGAAAGGAGAAGGATTATTGCCCCTCTGAGTTCTCCCAGATGTATCAGGGTCTTTGTGTTTTTCCCGAAGAAAAGGGTTTCTATTGTTGAAATATCGGGTTTTTTCTGTTCCAAAACATCTTCAATCTCCCTGTATATGCTTTTAATCCTCTCTGCAAGGGTATCTCCCTTAGACTTTATGATTCTCCAATCCGTCTCTATGAATTTTCTCTTTTTGCTGTCATAGTTAATTATACCAAGCCCGGTGAACCTAAGGCCAGGGTCTATGCCAAGGATAATCAATCCTTTGATGCCTCCATAAGTATGCTGTCGGGTATATCAAAGTTTGCGTATACATTCTGGACATCAGGATGTTCTTCAAGTGCATCCATTAACTTGAGAAGGCTGCGAGCCCTGTCTCCCTCAAGTTTAACAGTTGTCTGGGGAATCTTTGTGAGGCTTGCCTCTTCAACAGGAATTCCTGCTTCTTCAATTGCCTGTTTAACACTGTGGAAGGACTTTGGGTCTGTTGTTATTTCATAGTAATCCCCTTCTGTTGTAATATCCTCTGCACCCGCTTCAATGGCAATCTCAAAGATTTTTTCCTCATCCACTGCATCCTTCTGTATGTGGATTATACCCTTCTGATGGAATATCCATGCCACACACCCACTTGTTCCAAGGTTACCGCCGTATTTTGAGAAAAGATGCCTGATTTCTGATGTGGTTCTGTTCTTGTTGTCAGTAGCAGCCTCAACAAGGATTGCCACACCACCGGGTCCATAACCCTCATATGATACCTCTTCAATGGTCTGGCCTGGAAGTTCACCCGTTCCCCTCTTGATTGCCTTCTCAATATTCTCCCATGGCATGTTCTGGGCCTTTGCAGCATCAATAGCGTGCCTCAACCTGTAATTTGATTCAGGGTCACCACCACCCTCCCTTGCCGCTATTACAATCTCCCTGATAAGTTTTGTGAATATCTGCCCTTTACGCGCATCAACCTTTGCCTTTTTATGCCTTATCTGATGCCATTTAGAATGTCCTGACATAAATCCTCCTTAATGTTTTTCTTCATAAGAATAATATCTTCTTTTTTGTAATAAGTCAATACTGGAATTAGAACAGTTCCCTTCCAGGCATTGAGAATCCATATCCAATCCCTGCATAAAATCCCTTCTTTAAATAATTCAATGTAATTCCATTTGAAGTGAAAGGAATATTTTCGCCAATGGAGATGTAGATCTTTATTCTATGAACCTTTGCGACCCTGTAAAGAACCTGAGGCCCACCAGAGAAGAAATACATATAACCATTATCCACATGGCTTGAATTAAAAGAAATATTGATGCCCAGAAGAAGCCTTTTTAATGGCTTAAATATTCCCAGGCCTGTTGCAATTACAAGTTCAGGAAGGTCAGTAAAGGGATGGTTATCCGTATAAAGTATGTGAAACTTAGTGTAGATAACCCCGGTTCTCAAGAGAAGAAATCCCTCTGAAAAAATGTATTCCCTACCTGTAAATGGTGGTGTAATCCCAATAATTGCACCTGGAGTGGTTCTGGGATATGTAAGTCCGTCTTTTATCTCGTATGTTTTCACCTTCCACCCCAATGCCATACCACCAAGTCCGGATACAAATGCAAGTGGGATCCACCAGGAGAGAAAGCTAAACGATTGTGTGAGAGGGTCATTTTTATATTGAGATGCGCATTCATCCGAGAATTGAGTTATTGGAATCAGTGAGAGATTGAAGGTGTATAACCCAAAGTATCCAATGCAATGTCCTTTTGTTTCGTCAATTGCAGCAATTAATGGATATTGAGTAAAGGCAAGAGGCGGCAAAATTTTTATGTTCACAACTTGACCTTCATAAAGAAAGGTTGTGGATAACAGTAAAGAAGGAACATGGAAAAAAATGGAAAAAAATGGAATACTTTTTGTTCAAATCCTTCAGATATGCATACTGTTCTTTTGTAATCGTTTCTGGATGGAGATAGAGATGATTTAGTATGTCCATTTTATCTACACGGAATGAATCCGTTGAAAATACTTTTTTTATCTGCCTTTTAAATTCCTTTTTTGCCTCTTCAATGCTTGTTGATGTGAAGATGAGGCTGTCTTTGAGAATAGGAGTAAAGGAATCAAGGGAATAAAACCTTATATAAAACCCCATTCTCACCAATCTGGATGAACACCTGTATTTAGTAATAGAGAGGTGTAAGAAGTAATTACCCTCTGTTTTTGTCTTCATGAACTTCAGCAAATTTTTCTCTCCCTCAATCCCCTCACATTGTCTCATTAAGGTATCTGATAGCTTCACAATGTTTTCAAAGATGCATGTCTCTTTAATTAATTTCAGCACTGAATCTGGCTCAAAGAGGGGGTTTGCAGTATCACAAGCATTTTCAAGTAGTTCCCATGGTGTCCGCATATCCTGAAGGAGAAGAACGGTATTTCCATCCAATAAGCAGTAAATCAATAAAAGCATATTAACATTATATAAATCAATAAAAAATTTTCAAGAATAAAAAAGGCACCCCAAAGGGTGCCCAACGCATAGACACCTCCTATCACTCAGGATGATTAACCTTTATACCCCTGAATGCAGGGAGGGATGAATACTCTTCACCGTATTCATCATAATAATTTATATAGATCTTGAGGTGTCCTTCTCTATCATTAGGGTCAGCATCTTCCAATTTTGCTGCATCACCTTCACTAATGATCACTTCTTCTTTGAAGCTCTCCTCACCATTCCCTTCTACATACGCATTGGGAATAACATCCATGTCAAGAAGTGTGCTTACTCTGTCTCCGTTCTTGTCATAAAGTTCAACCTTGATTGTGGTGATGTAAAATGGATGTCCTTTGGTCTCCTTCACGCTGAAGGAGAGGTTAAATGT
>JAGGTX010000239.1 GCA_021163525.1 Caldifarciminota bacterium | reverse complement strand
GTATAGAAATAATTATGAGGCAATGGGGGATTTTTGTTAAAGAATGATATACCTTTTTATTAGTTCAATGAGAAATGGGAGTTTTTTTACAATCAGATAATAAATAGAACCACCCATAAGAGCAAGGAATATCAGGTATTCAAGGATGTTCGTGAGTGCTTCAAATGATATTTTCAGTTTTGCCCATATGGATGGCCTTATTACTTTTTCCTCTTCTTCCATAGGGGTCTCCTTTGTTAATAGCCCCATCTCAATAAGGTTGAAAAGGGCATTGTATGTGCGGAACTTACCCAGTGCACTCTTTTCAATGTATTCCTTCACCTTCATGCCGTCTTCATGTATCTTGAGGATTCTCTTTTCTTCTTCACCAAGTTCAACATTTATCTTTGCTTCCTCTCTTCTCCAGAGTTTAGTTTCCTCGTCTGGAAGCACAACCTGGATTCTCTGCCACTCGTCAATCCTTCTCATCCCCTCCATAACAAGGGCATTTGGTTCAAGTGCAACCCTGACCTTACTGTTGGGATAGATTTCCTTCCCTGGCTGGAATTTGTATGTTCCATCCTTCCATGTGAGTGCCTCGTCCACTATTTCCTGTATTTTGAACTGGATAACGGATTTTATTTCCCTCTCATCAATAATCCCTTCATTCTTGAGAAGTTCATCAAGGGGCATATCAAGTTCCTCAGCCCTTGCCTTGAATTCTTTCAGTTCCTTTTTTGTCAGTCTTCCAGACTTAATGATGTATTCCTCAAGTGGCTGTGGTGTTCCCCTTTTCCCATAGAGGGCAGCAACAATTTTTCCACCTTTTATTCCAAAGGTGATTTTGTCTCCCCTGTTTGTAAGCACCAAAATTCCATCCCCCTCGTGAAGGGCTACAAATTGCAGCACTTCAGGAACACTGAATTCCTTCAGGTCACCTTCCAGAGCCATACTCTGATACCCTCCCTGTTGAGATTATCAGAAAGATGAAGAATATCACCAGTAGTGCAAACCATGCAGCAGAACTCTCCATAAGCCCAATATTGAAACCTGATTCAGTTATAAGAAGTTTATCACTGTACCTGGATACAATCAATAGTGTATAGAGCATTGAATAAAAGAGTCCATTCAGGACGAATCCATTGTTAATATGGGCTATGCCAGGGAATAATATACTAAAGATGAGATTTTTTATCTGTATGATTGTGTCCGCCTTTTTCTTTATTGTTTTCTTTATCCTCTCCCTTATGCCTTTGGAGTGGGACTGTGCAAGTGCAATATAGCACTTTTCACACACCTTTTTCTCCTCAAGTTCAAGCGAGATAACAAGGACTGTTCCACACACACTGCAATACATGTCACCCCTTGCCTTTTTGGGTATTGAAGTAGCAAGGAGAACAAATCCTGCAATGAGTATGATGAGAAGATTCGGTGGGATGGAACTTTTCCGCATCCTGAATATGGTCCCCCTGTACCAGGAGAGGGGTGGGTAAACCTCTAATATGTCTGAAATTTTTTTCTGCGAACCCTTCAATTTTGTAAAGTACTGGGATGCCTTCTGGAATTCAAGGAGGTTTGTGTATGTCTTTGCCATGTTGAAGATGTATACAGGAGATTTTTTTTCCTTTTGCTCTGCTTCCTTGAAACAAACAAGTGCTGAGTCATACTTACCCTCAAGAAAATAGGAGACACCTATATTATTTATAATTTCATCCTTGAATTGTCTGTTCACCTTAAGGTTCTTGAATACCTGCCTTGCTTCATAGTATCTGCCCGTTTTCAGAAGTTTTATCCCGTACAGCCACCTTGTGAATTTTGTCTCCCCAAAATCCTTAAAGTTTACATGAACAGGGTCGTAGTATGCCAATATGATTTCCTTCTTCTCATTGTCCTTCAGATAGGGAGAGATTGAGTTAATACCTGTAAAGAGTAACCCCGATAAAACAAGAAGCAGTCCTGCCCATATTCCCCTCTGTTTTCCAATCCTGAGTAGGGTTATAAGAAACGCAATGATTAAGAACAACCTGAGTGGAAGGAAGACAAACAGTGCCCATGTAACCCCTGGAACCCAGAACATCCTGAAAGGTGTTTTTATCCTGAATGCACGTGCCATAAAGGATATACTGTCAACAAACCCCCAGGCAACAAGACCAATACCCACAAAAAGCAGGAATAGTCCTATTATTACTATCAGGTTATAATAAAAGACATATCGGTTGTTAACAAATTTGATGCTGTTTATATAGGAAATCAAAAAGGGGACAAAACTGGCCTTTCTATACCGTAGTGAGGCCTTTGCCCCTTCAAGTGGTATCCTCCTTATCATTGGAGCGAGGAGATTTGCATACCTGAATAGATGTAAGGAACGTTCAATATTTCCAAGATTGTATTCCTGTATGGCCATCTCCTCATATTTACCTGAAATCATAAGGTCAGCACGGAGGTTTTGTTTATTGAGCAATAATATCATCTTCTCTTTAATTTCACTGTCAAAGTAATATATGTTCCTGTAAATTAGAAGAACATGTATCAAAAACAACTGGTTCAATGTTTTTGCCCTTTTTATTGCTTCTCTGTAATACCTGGTGTAATCCTTTTTCTGAAGCCTTTCTATCTCTCCAAGTGCAAAGGGGAAGAATGGGTTTTTACCATCGTCCCTTGAAGAATAGATGTATTTTGCATAACCAAAGTCTATTGAGGGGATATAACCCTTTCCTTCCATCACCTTACCAAATTGTGGATAGAGAGATTTTACCCTCTCAAACTCCTCAAGGACAACAGGCTGGATAAGAGTAAAAATTATAGTTATCATTGCATCACAATCTTTTTAAAGCGAACCTCCAGTTTTTTGTCAGCAGTTGAAAACACAATATAAAATGGGTGTTTATAACCATCCACATTCCTGAAATCACTGTAAAGAACCTCAATATCTTTTCCTCCATTCAGCATAATAACCTTAACAGGCAGCCTGTTTCCCCTGTTCAAAAGAATATCCATATCCCCCATGCTGACAAGTATCCCATTGTTCACAGGAATACCCTTCTCATTGAGAACGCTGGTATCAAAATCGTAACCAAAACACTTTATAAAGATTCCAGGCGGAATTCCAGCAACATTTAAAAGGCTATCAATGTTAACATTTCCACCAGTGAGTGTTTTTGCCTCAACCCTTGATGGACTTATTGAGAACTCAGATACCTTCACACTGAGAAATCCATACAATGAACCCTTCAATTCTTTTTTCATTTTGTCATATGTGAAATCAAACATGGCATTCACGCTCTTTTCAGGTGTTATCAGGTGTAATTCACCAGAGCCCTGTTTAAAGGAGAATCTTTCAGTCCAGATACCTGTTATTACTGGTGTTTCCTGCTTTTTTATACTTC
>JAGGTX010000231.1 GCA_021163525.1 Caldifarciminota bacterium | reverse complement strand
TGGGCGTTTTTTCAACGGAGTTCGGGGCACTCAGGCTTACGGTTCCCTTTGAAAATACAGGATTAGAAAAAAAGATTGAAGGCATACCCCTTGAAGAAGTGGCCAAGAAACTGAACGCACACGCAGGGCCATTCTGATGGATAAGGCATTTGAACCGAGAATAATTGCTTTTTGCTGCAACTGGTGCGCCTATGCTGGTGCAGACATGGCGGGTGTTTCCCGGCTGAAAATGCCCCCTACCTTTCGCATCATTCGTGTGATGTGCACGGGAAGGGTTGACCCATTATTTATTATCCATGCCTTCGTGCAGGGAGCAGATGGGGTTATAGTGGCTGGATGCCATCCTGGAGACTGCCATTACATTTCTGGAAACCTCAAAGCAAAACAAAGGATAAACTTCCTAAAAGGTCTTCTTAAACAGACGGGCCTGGATAAAAGGCTTGAGATGTACTATGTCTCTGCTGGAGAGGCATATAGGTTTCAGGAGGTAATAGAAGAATTTACAGAACGCATCAGGAAACTCGGTCCAAATCCATTAAAAAAACTTCCTCCACCCAAAAAAGAGGGTAATAAAAGGGAGGTTCTTCATACGGAATTACTCTGGATATTTAAGGGGCTTGGAATAACGGAAATTCAACCATGGCAACCCTCAGAAGAAGAGATTATTCCTGGATTTGGAACACCCGTATATGATCCGGATAAATGCGTAGGATGTGGTGCCTGTTACAACAATTGCCCTGAGAATGTAATAATGCTTGAGGATGTTGACGGAAAAAGGAAAATAAGGCACTACTATTGGAGCTGCATAACCTGTAGAACCTGTGAAGAGATATGTCCTCAGGATGCAATAAAGGTTGAAGAGGGTTTTGACCTTACTGCCTTCTTACAACAAACGGTCCACGATGATATTGAGCTTCCCCTTGTTAAATGCAGAATTTGCGGTAAATTCTTTGCTCCAGAACCAATGGTCAAAGAGGCAAAAGAAAAGGAAATCCCTCTTGAACTCCTTGATGTATGCCCTGATTGCAGGAAAGAATTGATAGGAAAAGAACTTGTTGAATTGTTAGGGCATAGAGGCCTATGAGTTAAGGGTTTTTTTTAGGAATGCCATATCATTTTCGGACAATCCTGCCTCTTCAGGAATAATTATTGTATTTTCAAGGTTCCGGATGGAAGAATTAAAATGTGAATCTGTGGGAGGTCTGGAAATGAACAGAAGAGTTTTTAGCCGTATAAAAAATCCCCAAGTTCCATGGAGTTTCATATGCCTTACCCGAAACCCTTATCCTGAACCCCAATCCATCAGAGTACAACAACTCTGGATAGAGGCTAACCCCATAAATTATGAATTGTGAACAGATAGAATACATGGGAATCTGGTTTAATGAGAAATCCAACTTTAGCCCAGGCCTGAATGGAAAATTTGACACAAGGTTTAACTCAAACCTTCTGTATAAATCAGAAAGCAAAAGATAGCCCTGAGGAGTCACAAAAGGGGTGCTAAAATAATAGTTGAAGATATGGGTGAACGAGGAAGAGATAAACGAATACCAAAGTCTGTTTCCCATTCCTGTCAGCCCCACTTTCCCAAGAAAGTGCAGATTACCCCCTGTGCCTGTGACACCTAATTGGGTGTACAAAAGAAATTTGTCAACATTAATCCTCTCCGTGTATCTCACCATCCACAAATTCTGAACCACATCGGGACATGCCATGTTATAGAAGGAACTTCCATTGATTCTGAATTTAATGTTCCTCTTTGATGACCTCAATTCAAGACAAAAAAATGATGATTCATTGGTGAATTTCAGGGGAATGGTGGTTGTATTCAGATGGAACAACCATCCTGGAATGTGTGGCAACCCATCATCAACTTCTCTGTTCATATCCCTTGTGAAAACACTAATGCCTGCTGCAACGATTACCCTGTGTTTCAGAATATTAAACTTGCTTTCAAGTCCAGCAACCCAGTCATCAAAAGGCTCAATGGTATCAAGGGATTGGGTTCTCACACCTATGAATCTCAATGGAGAAGAGCCAAGTGAGAAACCAAAGACCTCCCTCCCTTTATAAAATGGAATCTTACCCCAGAAAAAACCTGTTTTTTCACCTGAGCCTAAACCGACCCCATAAATTTGCCTGCCTCTCATAAAGGGACTGTTGCCAAGTGGATAGAAGAGTCCGGCACATAACATTATCGGCGATCTGCCTGCATAAAGATAGAATGGTATGTAAAATCCAGAGGTATCCCTGCTCCATGAAAATTGGGGAGCAAGAAGAAATCCGTAAAGTGCTTTATAACCTGATAGACTCATATATAAAGAAAAGGAAGGGGATAAGACACTTGAATACCTGTAAAAAACTCCCGCGCTTAAAGAAAAGAAATCCCTTCTTTCAACACCCTTCATAACAAAGTTAACCCGTGTGGTTTCATCCCCTGAAACAATCATAAGGGTGTGGTAACCTGGATGTAGTGATGTTGATGGGAAAAAAACCAGTGTATAATCTCCCTTCCTGAACTCTCCGCTCACGGGATAGGTATCAAGGTAAATCCCTGGAAGGATTGTATCCTGATACTCTGTCAGCACAATGAAGAAATCCTCAATCTCTTCATTATCTTCAGGATAAACAACTGTTAATGAAAAAAGAAGATATATCATTCTACCTCTATCTCAAGAATTTTTATATTTCCACTCCCGTGTTCAAACTCAATCTGAATTTTCTTCGGGGTTTCCGTTTTTACAGGTGGATTATCACCAACGCATATTCCCCCCTCTCCAGGATTTATGTCAATCTCACCTGATTCATTTTTCAGTTTTACCGAGCCAGAGAATACAAACACCCTTGTCGTATCCCCCGAATGTGTTACTGAGAATTTGGTTCCCCTGACTGCTGCAACTGCATTTGGGGTTTCAACCTCAAATGATTTACCCTTTATGATGGAGATGATCTCCCCAAAAAAGAGTTTCAACCTTCTCAATCTACCCGTTCTTCTGGATCTCGTATCTATTGGAATAGAAATGGATGAATGTGATTTCACCTCAATGATTATTCCCTTCTCAAGATACTTTATAAGTGCATATCCATTCTCACCTGTTCTTATCTCATCCCCCTCTTTCAGAATCATTCCCCTGGTGAGTTTCATCTCCTCTGTTGCCCTTATAACCTTCACATCCCCTTTTGTTTTGATGGAAACGGCCATTTCTCTCAAATCTGAAAGAAGGAGTAAAATGGTTAAAAGCATCATTTCCACCTCACCCGCTTGACCTCTTTACTCCCTGCCATAATCTCCCTGAACTCTTCAATGGTGATTACTCTCCCATTCAAAAGAATTGTCCCTGTGGGAGAAAAACCACCTTTTTCTATCTCAACAATTTCTGGATTATCCTCACCAAGTTTTTCCTTTAATATCTCAATTATCTCCTGGATTCTTTCAGGTTCCACCATAAAACACAGTGGTGTGGAGCTTATTTTCTCAACCCCAGAGGAGGTGGTTCTGAACCCCACCACCTGCCACACATACTCTCCCTTTTCAAGAGGAGGGTAATCATGTGGGAACTGGAATGAATTACCATTGAGTCCGCTCTTCTTCAAAACAGGGTAAAGATGGAGATTCTGGAGTGGAGAAATTTTACTGTTCAGCATAAGCCCTATATTCAGCGTGAATGAATCACAATCTCCCAACCACAGAAATAGGGGTCTATCAACTACAATGGGTGATGATTCACCACAGGGAACCCCTGGAGCAAGTGCTTCAACCTCATCACCTCCCATAATTGAGAATTCAAAAACCACAGTTGTGTCTTCCAGGCCATCTGGCATTTTTATAAATTGAACCTCAAAAAGATAATCTCCGGGAAGCAAAACCCCACTGGCAAGGAAACTTCCAATCACCTGTTTGTTCTCTGTGTGGAGATTGTAATCCACAATACAGAATCTGCTTGAAGGATCTCCAAGTTCTTTGCTCGTGAACTGGAATGATTCACCTGAGGTAAGAGTAAATATATCAGACCTACCCTCAGCAAGGATATTCTTACCATAAAAGAGAAGATATTTCACCTGGTATTGAGAGGTAGCACTCTCCTGGCCTTTAATCTGGAACAGTATGTTTCCCCTGTAAAATCCCTCAGGCTCAAGGTCGGCGATATATATCTTCTCAGGGAAGAACCCCTGTGCATCATTTATTGATAGCCCAAGTATATAAAACAAAAGTGCAGTAACCATAAACCCTCCTGGTTTATTTATATAAAAATTGTAAATTCATTTGAATGAAAAGTCAAGGAATCACTGGTAAACTTTGTAGTTTTTGGGGTCAGATTTTTGGGGTCAGGCATTAACAAGTAACATCTTTTTAAGCAATAACATTTTGATGTTTAAGCATTTGTATAGATGATAATTCATTGTGCACCTCACTTCTTTTTGTTCAACGCCTTAACCATGCTAACTTCAATACATTAACTTAACCACTTCAAGAGAACCGGGACAATTTGAATTTTCAGAATCATTTTTTGAGATTAACCACTTTTCATATAACTAATTGTAATGTAAAAAGATAGAGAAAGAGACATAGATAGTCAAATGTTACTTGTTAATGACTGACCCCACCCCCTGTGAATGACATCTATTTGAGGGGATAGTTTCCTTGAGGCATGGTTTCAATTCCTCATAGGTAGGATGTGAATGCAGGGCGGGCAATCAATTCTTTTCTTGAAGATGTGTTTCAATTCCTCATAGGTAGGATGTGAATTCTCCATCTCTCATCATTCTCACATAGATGTTCCTGTTTCAATTCCTCATAGGTAGGATGTGAATCCTGATACTTGCTGCACGCAGAAAACCGCCATCAAGTTTCAATTCCTCATAGGTAGGATGTGAATTGAATCTGATTCATTCTTGCAGCTGCATATCATCATGTTTCAATTCCTCATAGGTAGGATGTGAATCTGGGCTTCAGTCCTGGGGTTGTTGATGCTGGGGGACGGTTTCAATTCCTCATAGGTAGGATGTGAATTTTGAGAAGGAGCTGGAAAAAGAGGCACATAAATATTTGTTTCAATTCCTCATAGGTAGGATGTGAATTAGCAGGGATCTTCTTTGATGCTTTGAGTGTAGCGGTGTTTCAATTCCTCATAGGTAGGATGTGAATGTGTCTATGCTCAGCTGTGCGACTATGGGGTCAGCGGGTTTCAATTCCTCATAGGTAGGATGTGAATATCTCCCTCTCTATGCAGTGCAGAAGTTTGCGGAAAGTTTCAATTCCTCATAGGTAGGATGTGAATAGGAGAAGATTGATACTTTTGCGTGGGCATATTTTAGTTTCAATTCCTCATAGGTAGGATGTGAATCGGTCAACGAAGACGACTTCATCTTCAGGGTTTATGTTTCAATTCCTCATAGGTAGGATGTGAATCACTCCTGTTCCCAATCACAATTCTCTTATATTCTGGTTTCAATTCCTCATAGGTAGGATGTGAATCAGATGTGTCATCTATTGTTATAGCAGGGTTTATAAAGTTTCAATTCCTCATAGGTAGGATGTGAATGTGGATATATGGGTTATATGTTCTATATCTTTGAACTCTGTTTCAATTCCTCATAGGTAGGATGTGAATCAGACAGTTCCCTCTTTGAGAAGAAGACCCACCAGAGTTTCAATTCCTCATAGGTAGGATGTGAATCCTAAATGTGGTGAAACTGTATATCCTCGATGTTTAAGTTTCAATTCCTCATAGGTAGGATGTGAATGCCAGGACTGAATGCCCCGGTGTTGCGAACGACATGTTTCAATTCCTCATAGGTAGGATGTGAATTTGAAGGAAAG
>JAGGTX010000094.1 GCA_021163525.1 Caldifarciminota bacterium | reverse complement strand
TACCTGTATGGGTGCCTGTTCTTCTGATATTCTTCACCATTCTCCCTCTTGGAATGGTTCTATATGACATTGAAAGGAGGAAGAGTGAAAGGGATATTGGATACGCAAGGCTCAAAAAACTTCCAAGTATAACGAAAAAGGCTTTCAGGGAACTGAAAAATGCAATGCTGAAAAAGGATGAGGAGGAATTTCTGAAGGTTCTCCACAAACTTCTCCTGGACTTCATCAAGTACAGGTTTAATGTTGAGGCATATGGTATGACTGTTGAGGAAATCCAATCCACTTTAAGGGCAAAGGGTTTTGAGGAGGCACTTATTGAAAGGTTCATTAACCTTATCAGATTGTGCGAGGAGAGAAGGTTTACACCTGTGAAGGAAGGGATAGACATGGATTGGCTCTACAGGGAGACAAGGGAGGTGATAAATGGCATTGCTTAGCATCCTGCTGGCAATATCCCCTGTGGAAAGGGCAAATCAACTTTACAGGGATGGAAAATTCCAGGATGCCTTTGCCATATATGATTCCCTTGTCTCATCAGGGATAAAAAATCCATATCTTTACTACAATCTTGGAAATACCTGTTACAGGATGAATAAAAAGGGATACGCACTTCTCTACTATCTAAGGGCATTCTACTACATACCCTATGACATGGACCTTAGGCACAACATCAACCTGTTAACAGGTGAAGCGGTCTCAAAAAATCCCTTATTGAGATTCCTCAAGAAAACCCTCTATTCAATGAACATAGGGCAATGGCTCATGCTATTTCTCATCCTCTTTGCCCTCTTCTCCATACTCATATCAATCTTCATACTGAAAAGGGCTGAATCATTCCTCTGGGTATCCCTCATCTTCCTCATCATCTCCTTTATACCCCTCTCCTTCTCATTGTACTGGATGAAGGAATTGAATTCCCATCAGGCAGTGATTGTTGAGACCACAGAGGCAAGGAGTGGTCCCGGTGAGAACTTCCAGAAACTTGTTGAATTCAGTGAAGCAACCCCATGCAGAATATTGAGGAGGGAAGGGGGATGGGTTCTCATCACAAGGGGTGGTGGTAGTGGGGGATGGGTGAAAGAGGAGCATGTGAAGGAAGCGAATCCCTGATATGGAGATACAAACATTTATCAGGGAGAAAATAAGGGAAGATGTTCTGAGGGTGCTTGAGATTGGTTCTGGTTCGGGTTATTTCCTCAGGGAACTTTCAGAGGAATTTCCATTGGTCTCATTCTTTGGTTCAATACACTCTTTCCATCACCTTCATAATCCAGAGGTCTTCATCAAAACCGCACTTGAAAAACTTTCAGGGGGAGGAAGGCTTATCATATGGGACTGGAACAGGGGTGCTGATACTGGAGTCCCTGAGTACTACTATTCAATCCAGGAGTTAAAAAAAATTGGTGCATTATATGGTCTGACCCTCCATGAAAAGGAAAAATTTTTTGAAAAATGGACTTGACTTTTTAGTTTTTCTTTGTTATACAATATATGATGGCAAATAATAATAAGCTCTGGCAGATTCAAAGGGAGTCAAAACCATGCTAAAGGTTTTTCTGAATAATAACCTTTCAGAAAACAGAATAATATAAAAAACAGTTGAAAAAAAAGAGTATAACAACAAAGAATAATGGTCCTCCAGAGGGATGTATAGCCGACGAATTCGGATATGAACAAGATAGACGAAATGGCAGCAAAAGAGGAGATAATTAATGAAAAGATGTTCAATACGATTTTTGATTTTGGTTATTTTACTTCTTAGGGTTTTTCAAATATATGCAGAGGATAAACTGAGAATACCGAATAAATTTTTTAGTGGCAAATGGCGTGGAAATATTCAATATGAGGTAAAAACTTTTGATAATAAAGGAAGGATCAATTCACATCATACATCCTCGTTAAAAAATATCAATATTGTTGTTGAAGAATTTGATGATAAAGATGCTCATTCTGTAGAAACATTTAAAAATTCTGGAATGGATACTTATACAGCAGAAATTATTTCTAAAATAAGAAATTCTTTCTATGGCAATGCATTCTATACCGGCCTAAGTCAATTTTATGATAATAACGGAAGGTTGGTCGAGACTTTGGAGTTAAAAAATGGCATGGAAAACATAGAAATATCGGGGCATTTTTCTATTAACAACAAACTTTGGATTTATAGTGATACTTATGTTGAAATTATTGCATCCGGTATTGAGGGTAGTGAATCTGCTTTCTCAGTTGGAGCGGCAGCTTTTGCACTTTCTATCACTGAAGGAATAAATTTTAAAATTGAAGAAAGTAAATTGCTTATTAATTATGAAGGGAAACTAAAAGAAGATTCAAACAGTTACATCAAAATTAAAGGCGAGTTATGTAAAATCAAAAAGTGTATCAAGAAAGATAAAATCCCATTGAATATATTTCTCAGCAAAGATTACAAAGATGAAGCCAAAATTTTTTCAAATGGAACAAAGATTCAAAAAATGCACGATAAACTCAAAATAGTTACAAAGGATGGTTGTGTTGAACTCTTCATTAAAGAATATTTTAAGATCAATGGATTAGATGGCACAAAGATGGAAATATCCATATCTAAAGTTCTTGATGGCGTTGTAGAATCTAATATTTACGAAGGTTATATCCAAGTTGATATATGGGAGGATGGCAAACACCATCAATTCACGACAAAAGATGCAATTGTGGAAGTAAATGGAACTAATTTCACAATGGAAGTGAGTGGTGATGGTGCTACAATCCTGACTGTTCTTGATGGTAAGGCTGAATTTTCAGATAAGAAAAAGAGAAAAACGGTATTGGTGAAGAAAAACCAGAAATCAGTTATTAAACCTAATGGGTTACCTTCTGAATCTGTTTCAATTGACCCTAACCAGATTTTAAGATGGTGGGAATAAAAATTGCGATGCGGTGGCAACTATATTACATCCGGGTTTTATTAAAGGGTGGGGTAAAACTACTGGATGTGATATAGGAAATAACAGAATACCACCCAAAAGGAGGCAAATTATGATACAAGAGAAATTCGCCGTAAAGATGGTGGCACTGTTCACAATAGCATTGTTAGTCGGTTGTGCAGGAGTTCCTAAGGTAAGTAAACCCGGGCTTTCAGAGGCAAAGGGTGTTGCAAAAAAAACTGCTACAGAACCCAAGGTGGAAGTGCTGGAAGTGAAGATGGAGAAGACCTCTATGGAGAAGGATGCGCTTGACAACCTTGTTATCACCGGAAAAGCTGTTTATCGTCCTGCCAAGATAGGTGCCAAGGCATTTAAGGATTACGTGTGGGACATTCGGTTTGGTGTATATGATGTGGCCGGTAACAAGCTGTTCCATGTAGATGGTGCCGACTGCGGTTTGAACGGAAAAGAAGAGAATGTAAAACCTAACGAACCATTTCCATTCAAGGCAGAAACAGGCTCTGCCTATGTAGGGTATGAAAAGTTCCTTAAGGCAAAGACTGTCAAGGTAGAGCGGTTTAAGGCTGTTCAGTGAGGCAATACGAAGGCCAGAGTGGGCCGTAAGGCATTAAAACAAAATGCCGCCGCATCGCCTAAGATGTATTGAGGGATGAAGGCTCAATTGATCAATTTATACAATCTGAAGGTATTATCCTTCTTATATTTCTGTGTTACGTTTCTCACCGGATAAACAGGCATCCTCCCATGGTAGTGGACCTTATCTGAAATATATAGTGTCCATCTGCGGCACTCCCTTGACAATCTTTTTAATCTTTATATACAAAGGCAACAAAAAGGAGGAGATATGGCAAGAAGATGTGATATATGTGGAAAAGGACCACAATTTTGAGCACAGATATCCCATTCTCACATGGTTACAAAGAGGGTAAGGTATCCCAATCTGGGTGTGATTAAGATAAAAAAGAATGGGGAAACAAAGAAGATAAAGGTTTGCTCAGAATGTTTGAAAAAACTTGATAAAAACCTTATAAAGGTCTAATTTCCTGATTATTTTACCCCCTTTTTATAAATCCCCAAGGAAGAACATTTATTGAATCCATATGATAAACAAAAACATCTTTATCAAGATTCCTATCAAAAAACAGTCTTCTATCACCCCTTGAGAACAGGGTCTGGGTGTATGCCTCCCTGTATGGCATAATGTCAACCCTTATGCCCTTAACAAGTTTCTTTAACAGGGATACCCTGTGATTGTAATCCTCTTTTGAAATGAGGCTCAACCTTTCAAATGCTGTAGATGGCTTTGGTATCATCACATTAACACTCACCCTCACATCTCCCTTAAATGCCCTATTTACCTTCATTATCAGTCCTGCCATCATCTCAATGTCGGATAAATCCTCCTCAGGGACACCAATGAGAAAGTACATCTTCATCCTTTTTATGCCTGAATTTTTTGCACTATCAACAAATCCCATAATTTGCTCCTCTGTTATTCCCTTTGAAATTACACCCATCAATTTCTTTGAGGCAACCTCAGGTGCAATGGTGATTGTCTTCAACCCCATTTCAACAAGGGATTTCATAGTATCTTTTTTTATCCTGTCAGCCCTGACAGAGGATACACCAATATGCGTAACCCTCCCTTTTAATCGCTCAATAATCCTGTCAAACTTTGTATAATCTGCAAGTGATGCACCTATCAAACCTATCCTGTGGTGATTAACAACATCAAGCACCTCCTCCATGTCATACTCCCTGAATGGTGCATTCACATATCCTACCGTGCAGAATTTACACCTGAACC
>JAGGTX010000058.1 GCA_021163525.1 Caldifarciminota bacterium | reverse complement strand
GGCTTTCACCTGTCTATACTGGACTTATTTCACCCTTAGATGGCCTGATTATTGCAGGAGCAAAACCAGGCATCATAAATATGCATCCAGACCCTGATGGTGTAATAAGAAAAGTTCCCCTTGTTTTTAACTATCGGGGAAAACTCCTTCCATCCTTTCCACTTGCTGTTGTATCTGTTATCTCAAACGGATATACGCTGCATAATGGATATATCTCCATAGGTGGAAAGGACATCAGGATAAATTCAAATGGAGATGTCTATGTAAATTACAGAGGAGGTTTCAGGACATTTGAGTATGTATCATTCAGTGATGTGTTTTCTGGCAGGGTGCCAGAAGGGTTCTTTACGGGGAAGATCGTCCTGATGGGGACATCTGTCTCTGGACTTTCGGACATAAGACCAGTTCCCTTCTTTGCCTCACTCCCGGGAGTTGAAATCCATGCCAATACAATATCAAATATTTTAAGGGGAGACTTTGTCCATGTGGCTGAACCATTTTTGAATTACCTTGTTGGTTTTATCCTTATATTCCTCCTCGTCCTTATTTCCTACAGGATGCCCACAGGTGGTTCTGTTGCACTCCTTTTATTCATGCTTGCCAGTTATCTCCTTTTATCCTTTTTCTTATTCATGGGTAAACTGTTAATGATTGAGGTTTTCAGGCCAGTCCTCGGGATGGTCCTCAGTTTCCTGATCGGGCTCAGGCTCAGACTTTCCACCATAGAGTTTGAGAGAAGGAAACTTAAGGAGACATTCTCAAGGTATGTGCCACCTGAGATTGTGGACAAGATTATAAAGAGCAAGGACATAACAATAAAGGGTGAGAGAAGGGAGATCTCTGTCCTTTTCTGTGATATTAGAAACTACACAGGGTATGTTGAGAGCAGTTATCCTGAAGAGGTTGTCAAAGAGTTGAATGAGTATTTTGAAGAGATGTCAAAAATCATATTCAAACACAATGGAATGATTGATAAGTTTATGGGTGATGGAATAATGGCAATATTTGGTGCACCCATCCAGTATCCAGGCCATGCTGACAAGGCAGTTGCTGCTGCTGTTGAAATGGTGAAAAAGGCAAGGGATATAAACAGGGAATGGATGAAGGAGAAGGGTAGAACATTTGAGATAGGTATTGGGATAAATACAGGTATTGCAATTGTGGGCAATGTGGGTTCAACCCTCAGGATGGAATACACAGCCATTGGTGATACCGTGAACACCGCTGCAAGGATAGAACCACTCAACAAGGATTACAGAACAAACATCCTGATTTCCGAATTCACAATGAAGCAGTTAAAAGAGGAGTACAACTTCAGGAATCTGGGAAAGGTCAGGCTAAGGGGCAAAACAGAAGAAATCACAATATTTGAAATTCTCCCTTATTGAAGATGAAACGGGATGAACTCCCTCGTGTTTTTCTCTCCATAATCATTACGGGTATTGCCTTTGGCTTCATAGAGGCGGTATGTGTTGTTTACCTGAGGGAACTATTCTATCCAGGGATTCACTCCCTTTTTCCTTTAAAACCCATGAGTCCCCACATATACAGAACAGAAATTTACAGGGAGATAGCAACAATAGTGTTTTTATCCGGTGCAAGTTTTGCAATCTCCAGAAGATTGAGAGAGGTCCCTTTCATCTTCATACTTCTCTTTGGATTATGGGATATTAGCTATTATCTATTCCTGAAGCTATTGATAAACTGGCCATCAGGTCTGTTGGAGTATGATATCCTGTTCCTCATACCCATTCCATGGATTGCACCTGTGTATGCACCTGTTACGGTCTCTTCCATCTTCATCATTGGAGCAATATTCTACCTTTATAAAGGGCTTGCATTTTCAAGTCTTCAACTTTATCTTTTTCTTGTCTCCGCCTTTATCCTGTTGCTCTCATTCATATTCATCCCTTTAAAGATACTCCTGACTTCAGGGATTCATGGTTTCAGTTCTTACGCCGGTGGTGGGTTTAACCCGCTGATTTTCAGTATAGGTATTATCCTTCTTATAATTTCCTTCTTGCCATCTGAAAAATTGCACATATATTAAGAGTATGAGAATCCTTACACTACTTACAGATTTTGGGCATAAAGACCCATACGTGGGAATTATGAAGGGAGTGGTGCTCTCCATGGTGGATACCCATATTGTGGACATTACCCATGAAATTCCCCATGGGGACATAAGGCGTGCTGCATTCTTCCTCAAATACTACCCATTCTACTTCCCTGAAGGAACAGTGCATCTTATCGTTGTTGACCCAACTGTTGGGAGTGAGAGAAGGGGGATTGTGAGCCTGTATAAAGGTCACTACTTTGTTGCCCCTGACAATGGAGTTTTGACACCAGTGCTTGGTGAGGTATATAGGATAAATAGGAAGGCATCGTCGTATACATTCCATGGAAGGGATGTTTTTTCACCTGTTGCGGGTGAATTATTACTGGGAAAGCCTCTGGAGAAAATAGGGGAAAGGATACATGACCCTGTGAGGATTGAGTTCCCTGTTCCTGTTGTTAATCAGGATAATATCACAGGAGAGGTGATAATCATTGACGGGTTTGGAAACCTCATAACAAATATACCTTTTGATAACATTAAGGAAGGTGATTCTGTTGAGTACAGGGAATATGGGATACCCATTGTAAAATCATACTCCGATGTTGAACCAGGTAAACCTCTTGCACTGGTCAACAGTTATGGCCTTCTTGAGATAGGAATAAATCAGGGTAGTGCAGAGGATTTTTTCAAAGGAAAGATAGGCGACAGGGTAAAAATAAGGAGGTATCATGGGTGATATATATGATGAAATGAAGAAGTTTGAAAGGGAGATGGAACTCCTGCTTGAGAGTTTTCTGCATCCAGGACGGCCTGTTTCATACCAGCACCAGTGGAGCCCATCTGTGAATGTTTTTGAGACAGAGGAAAACCTTGTTGTCCTTATTGAGGCAGCGGGCGTTTCATCAGAGGATATAAAAATCATGCTTGAGGGGAACAATCTTGTGATCAGGGGTATAAGGAGGGACCCCTTCAAGGAGAGTGGTAAGAACTTTTATGTGATGGAGATTGACTTTGGAGCATTTGAGAGGGTGATAATGCTTCCTGTGGAGGTTGAATACGCAGGGGCAAGGGTAGAAACTGAAAATGGGTTCTTAAAGGTCTATCTTCCAAAGAAGGTGAAGGTGGAGAGGATCATAGAGGTGGAATAAAAAGGAGGAAAATATGGAGATGGAACTCAGCCTTGAGAAGGAAGAAATAAGAATACCGTCACGGATCCCTGTTCTCCCATTGAGGGATGCGGTTGCCTTTCCACATATATTGAATCCCATGGCAATCACACTCCCAAGGAACATAAAACTTGTGGATGATGCCCTGAACAGCGACAAAATAATAGGGCTTGTCTTACAGAAAGGGGAAGAGGAATTTCCTTCACCTGAAAACCTTTACAGGGTTGGAACAGCAGGGGTTATATTCAGGATGTTCAGGCTTCCTGATGGGAGTTTGAGAATCCTTGTGAAGGGACTTGAGAGGTTCAGGATAAAGGAGTTTGTTTCCAATGACCCGTATTATGTTGCAGAGATTGAGATACTGAAGGAGACTGTGAAAAAGGACCTGGAACTTGAGGCACTTGCAAAGGACATTGTAAAGGTGTATCAGGAACTTGTAAACCTCTCCCCGTATCTTCCAGAGGAACTTTCAGCGGTTGTGATGAACATAGAGGACCCTGCACGACTGGCAGACTTCATTGCAACCAACACAAAGATGGAGACAGAACAGAGGCAGGAGATACTTGAGACCCTTGATGTGAAGGAAAGACTGAAAAAGATACTTGCCATCCTTACAAAGGAACTGGATGTTCTGAAACTTGGTGAAGAACTCAGAAACAAGATAAAGAACGAGATGGAAAAGGCACAGAGGGAGTATCTCCTCAGGGAGCAATTGAAGGCAATAAAAAAGGAACTTGGTGAGGAGGACGAGAGGGAGGCAGAGTTTAAGGAACTCTCTGAAAGGATTGAAAAGGCAGGTATGCCAGAGGAGGTTAAGAAGGTTGCCCTGAAGGAACTTGACAGGATGAGGATGATGCCTCCCCAGGCAGCAGAATACACGGTTATAAGAACATACCTTGACTGGCTCATTGAATTGCCATGGAGTAGGGAAACCGAGGATAACCTTGATATAAAGAGGGCTAAGAGGATACTTGATGCAGACCACTACGACCTGGAGGATGTGAAGGAGAGGATACTTGAATTCCTTGCAGTGAGAAAATTAAAGAAAGATTCAAAGGGTCCGATACTCTGTTTTGTTGGCCCTCCAGGTGTTGGGAAAACATCCCTTGGAAGGTCTATTGCAAGGGCACTGGGAAGAAAGTTTATAAGGATTTCTCTTGGTGGTGTTAAGGATGAGGCGGAGATAAGAGGGCACAGAAGGACATATGTGGGTGCTTTACCAGGTAGGATAATCCAGAGCATAAGAAGGGCTGGCTCAAAAAACCCTGTGTTCATGCTTGACGAGGTTGACAAGATTGGTATGGATTTCAGAGGAGACCCTGCAAGTGCCTTACTTGAGGTGCTTGACCCCGAGCAGAACAACACCTTCATGGACCACTACCTTGATGTGCCCTTTGACCTTTCCCGTGTGATGTTCATCACCACTGCAAATGTTACCCACACCATACCACCTGCACTCCTTGACAGGATGGAGGTTAT
>JAGGTX010000135.1 GCA_021163525.1 Caldifarciminota bacterium | reverse complement strand
CATTCAATTCATTTTTGAGGTATCTATTTGGTCCAACCCAGACTTTGATGAACCTGAATCTTTCCATACAGCGTTCTCTTGCATCGGTTAAGAGGATATTTGAGATACTTGATGAGGATATGGAGCCCTATGAAGAGGGGAAGGAAGTGAGACTTAAAGGAGGGATTGAATTTGAGGGGGTGAGGTTTTCCTATGGGAGGGAGGAGGTATTAAAGGGTGTATCATTTAACATAAAGCCAGGTGAGACCGCTGGTATAGTTGGGAGGACAGGCGTTGGCAAATCCACGATAGGGTTATTGCTCATGAGGTATTACGAACCAGAAAAAGGGAGGATAAAACTGGATGGAATGGATATAAGGGAGATAAACCTGAGGTCATTGAGGGAGAACATAGGGTATGTATCGCAGGATGTATTTTTATTTTCGGACACGATAAGGGAGAACATCAGGTTTGGGAGGAGGGATGCGAGTGATAAAGAGATAGAGGAGGCAGCCAGGCTTGCAGGAGCAGATGAATTTATAAGGAGGCTACCAGAGGGATATGATACGAAGATAGGAGAGAGGGGGGTTAAGTTATCAGGTGGGCAGAGGCAGAGGATAGCCCTTGCCCGTGCCATATTAAAGGATGCACCAATATTGATACTTGATGAGGCCACGAGCAGTCTTGACAGGCAGACAGAGAGGGAGGTGGTGAAATCTGTTGAGAAAATATCAGGTGGAAGGACAGTGATAATCATAGCCCACAGGTTATCAACCATAAGGCATGCAGACAAAATCCTTGTGCTTGACAGGGGAAAGGTTGTGTGTGAAGGAAGGCACAGGAAACTATTAAGGGATTGCAGGGTTTATGAAAGGATTTACAGGGAGAGAGGGTAATAATCCCCTCGGGGATGCCCCCTGGCACGATAGGTTGAAAATTTGACAGTTTGAATCCCTCTTTTCAGTGTGATGGGTTTCTTATTATCTTTTGATGCCTGAGAGACAGTTGATAGAGATATTTGGGATAATTAAGGTTTAGTATATACAGACAAAATCTTCCAGAATGTAGTAGTATAGCCAGTTTGGAGAAATTTTCACATTAAAAGTAGGAAACTTCGGCTTGTTATTAAAATAACGATGGATAAAAGGAGAAATGCAAGAAGAAAAACTTCCAGAAGGAGGTAAACCTTGATTTAATAACTTGAAACTTCTTCAAAGGAGAATAATTTTGTGTGCTTGGTTGAATATAAGGGTTTGATTTTATTGTTACAGTATGGTGAAAATTTTTATACTTGCGGAAATGGTGTTTTTTGTTATAATTATATGGGAGCAGGAAGTGACTCTTTCCGTTTCAGGAATCCCCTGAACGTGTCAGCCTGCTCCCATATATTTTGTGATGTTCCAGAGAGAATTATAATCATTCGCTGGCTGATTGATTTGTCTTGCCCTTTCAGAAGTAGCATAAAAAAATAAAACGATAGACAGACTTTTCTTGGTAAATTGTCACCCTGCGGCTTAATAGGTTATTACTTTTTTGGGGAAATTATAATACAGGGTAGGGTTTTGCCGATTCTGAGAGAAGGGCATTTTTCACAAAATTTAAAGGCCATTAAGTTCCCTGTTGACTTAAATGGGTTTATGTGTTAACCTGTGTAAAAAAAGGAGGTAGTATGGCTGAGAGATATTATAACTACATTGACGGTGAGTGGGTTGACGCTGTGAGCGGGGAGACCTTTGAGAACAGAAACCCCGCAAACTGGGATGAGGTTATAGGTGTATTCCCATCCTCAGGGAAGGAGGATGTTTACAGGGCTGTTGAGGCTGCAAAGAAGGCGCAGAAGGAATGGGCATCCCTGCCTGTGCCTGAAAGGGCGAAGATTCTGGGGAAGGCAGGGGATATCATGGTTGAGAGGAAGGAGGAGCTGGCAAAACTTGAGACAAGGGAGATGGGAAAGATTCTGAAGGAGACAAGGGGGGATGTGCAGGAGGGAATTGATACCCTTTATTATGCATTTGGTGAGGGCAGGAGGCTTTTCGGTGTTACAACACCTTCAGAACTCAGAGACAAGATTGCATACACAATAGTGAAACCTGTTGGTATTGCAGGCCTTATCACACCATGGAATTTCCCCATGGCTATCCCCTGCTGGAAGATGGTTCCTGCACTTCTGCTGGGAAACACGGTTGTTTTCAAGCCTGCCTCTGATACACCTGCAACCGCAACAGAACTGGTTAAAATAATGATTGAGGCTGGAGTTCCAAAGGGTGTTGTGAATATTGTGCATGGAACAGGTTCAAGGGTTGGTGAGGCAATTATTTCACATCCTGATATTGGTGTTATCTCATTCACAGGTTCATCTGCCATAGGCTCAAGGATTGCAGAGGTTGCTGGTAAGATGCTGAAGAAGGTTTCACTTGAACTTGGTGGAAAGAATCCACAGATTGTCATGGATGATGCAGACCTTGAACTTGCACTTGAAGGTGTGCTCTGGGGTGCATTCGGGACAACAGGTCAGAGGTGCACCGCCACATCAAGGCTCATTCTCCATGAACCCATCTACGATAAATTCATTGAGATGCTTGTTGAGAGGGCAAAACAGTTGAAGATAGGGAATGGACTGGATGAAAGCGTGGACATGGGGCCTGTGATAAATGAGGGTCAGATGAATAAGATACTGGAATACATAGAGATAGGAAAGAATGAGGGTGCAAAACCCATACTTGGAGGAAAGAGATATACAGAGGGAGAGTGTTCTAAAGGCTGGTTCATTGAGCCAACCATCTTCATTGATGTCCAGCCAGAGATGAGGATATTCCAGGAGGAGATATTCGGTCCTGTGCTCTCTGTGACAAAGGCTAAGGACTTTGACCATGCAATTGAACTTGCAAACAACTCAACCTACGGACTTTCATCCTCCATCTACACCACTGACCTGAGAAAGGCAATGAAGGCCATAGAACTTCTTGAGGCAGGTATCACCTATGTGAATGCTCCAACCATTGGTGCAGAGTGCCACCTCCCATTTGGTGGTGTGAAGAATACAGGGAATGGGCATAGAGAGGGTGGAAAGTGGGTTTATGAAATCTTTGGTGAGATAAAGACGGTTTATGTTGATTACTCAGGTAAACTCCAGAAGGCACAGATAGATACAGACCTTAATAAATGATTGTTTTTTTCTGGGTGTTATTATGTTCTCTGTTGGTGGGGGTGGGGGGTGTCTCACCCCCACAATGGTTTTATAACGTTGGTGGTTATATGTATTTCATGGAAGAAGGGTTTCAACCTTCCATAGGTGTTAAGTACTCAAGGGTCCTCAATTTTCCGACGGTGAACAAACCCGTGAACTATAAGGAGATAAAGATTTACACGTATTTTCTGAAGATTCTGCTGGAATATCCACTGTTCGTTTCTACCTTTTACATCTCTCCAGGTGCAGGGCTTTTACATATAAATCGGGTTCAGAAGGTATGGTTTGAATATGAATATGAAAAAAAGACCTATTATACAAGGGCACTGTTGTTCCGCATAACAATTGGAAAGACCTCTGGAAACTTTAGATTTTCCATATATTATGAAGATGAAGCAGGTTATGGATATGGAGGCATAAATTTAAGGAGGGTATTGTTATGATAGTTCCACCGTATAAGGTTAAACTGGTTGAACCCATTAAATTAATTCCATACAAAGAGAGAAAAAAGGCCATTGAGGAAGCAGGGTTCAATCCATTTCTTTTACCATCAAAAACAGTATTTATTGACCTTGTCTCGGATAGTGGTACATCTGCAATGAGCATAAAACAACTTGGAAGCATGTTCTCTGGTGATGAGT
>JAGGTX010000216.1 GCA_021163525.1 Caldifarciminota bacterium | reverse complement strand
CAAAGAAAATCATTGCAATGGCATACATATAGAATTTTGGAAATAGGTAAAAGATGGCAAAGGATATGATGTAGGATATAAAGGCGTATATCATGGACTTTCTTCTACCATAGGCATCTGCAATAACTCCGGTTGGTATCTCAAGGATGTTTGTTGCGATCTCCCTGATTGAGAACAGTGTCCCTATCTCAAGGAAGGACATGCCCATCTCTCTGAAGAAAAGTATGATGAAAGGGTCAAAGAACCTCTGGTTCTTGAGGAACCCATAGGGACAGAATCTGTAATACATACTGTCTTTTTTTATTGCCATTTATATCTCTTTTGCCTTTCTTAATGCGAGTTTTACAAGTGGTGGCCCAATCAGTTCGTATATGACTGTTGTGACGATGATTGTGCTCAGGATAAGGTCACCTTCAGGAAGGTATATCTTTGATATAATGGCAAGCCCTATTGCCACACCGGCCTGAGGAGCGAGCCCAAGACCCAGATACTTCCTTACATTCGGCGGTGCCTTTGAAATTCTTGCACCAATGTATGCACCGAGCATCTCACCGGGAAGTCTTGTTAACACATAAACGAGACCAATAAGCCCAAGTGCCTTCAGGTTCGTCACCTCAAGGCTTGCACCTGCAAGCACAAAGAAGAGAAGATAAAGTGGTGGGTCAAACCCTTCCAGTATGTCAAATGCCCTTGTAGAGGGTTTTATTGTGTTTGCAATGGTGGCTCCAAGCATCATGTTTGAGAGGAGGATTGAAAATTTAAGTTCTTCACATATACCACCTGTGAGAAGGATTACACCTATTATACCTATGAGGGTATGTGTGGGTGTCTTGAAGTACTTGAAGAGTTTTGAAAACATGTAACCCACAACAAACCCTATTCCCAGACTTCCCACCAC
Source organism: Caldifarciminota bacterium (assembly GCA_021163525.1). Lineage (GTDB taxonomy): Bacteria > Hydrothermota > UBA3072 > UBA3072 > B12-G15 > B12-G15. The sequence goes on along the minus strand of JAGGTX010000216.1, from coordinate 1,802 downwards.
CTCAAGGAGTGCATGACTCATCTGATGAAAAACACTTGAAAATACTATCCCCTTGCTCATGGATAAAGACCTCGCAAGAGCGATTGAGAAGGCAAATAGCATAATGCCCCATGCATCGTCTATGGCTACTACACCAAGGAGTGTATCAGTAAGAGGACCTTTTGCCCTGTATTCCCTCACCACCATCACCACTGCAGCTGGTGCTGTTGCAGGTGCAATGGCACCGATTACAATGGAAAGGTAGAGTGGCTGGTGAAGTATAAATTTTAATGCAAGGGTAACCATGAGGAAAGATACAACAACCTCTCCAATGGATATGGCAAGAACAGACTTCCCAATCTTCTTGAGGCTTTTTAGAGTAAAACTCTTACCAAGTGTGTATGCAATGAATGAGAGTGCCACACTTGAAACAAAGTCTGAGCCATTGAGAATTCCCTTATGGATAATATTAAGTCCATAGGGTCCCATCACAATACCTGAGACAATATAACCTGTAACAGATGGCAGCCCCATTTTATTAAAAATTCTGCCAAAGATGAAACCTGCAATAACCAACAGGCCAAGACTGAGTATAGGGTTCAGCATAACACTATCAGAATATATTCAACATCAGGATAGGTCAATAGGAATTTTTCAGGTTGACAAAGATTGGCCGCTCATTCATAATAAAAAAATAAGCGAGTATGCCACTTATCGCTATGAAGATAAAATACTGGCCTGAGAATGAAAGACCAAGGGAGAGGGCAAAGAATTATGGAATTGAATCCCTCTCAAATGCAGAACTCCTTGCTATAATTATCGGGAAGGGGGCAAGAGACCTCTCTGCTGTTGACCTTGGAAGGGAACTTCTCAGAAGGTTTAAGAATCTTAAAGGGCTTGGCAATGCACATATAGAAGATTTGAAGAAGATAAAGGGGATAAAGGATGCAAAGGCACTTGCCATATCCGCTGTTTTTGAACTCGCAAGGAGGTATCAATCAAGCAGAGAGGAGAGGAAGTGGGTTCTGGGTTCACCTGAAGAGGTTTATGATTATTACTCACCTAAACTTTCCCATTTGAGCCATGAAGAATTCCATGTTGCCATACTTGACACCAGGAACACCCTTATAAAAGACCACCTTGTGTCAAAGGGGATACTTGATGCAACCGTTGTTCACCCAAGAGAGATTTTCATGGAGGTTCTCAGGTATCCATGTGCAGGGATTATACTTGTTCACAATCACCCCGGTGGCAATCCTGAGCCCAGTGATGAGGACATTGGACTGACAAGAAGGATTGTGGAGGCAGGAAGAATCTTCGGTATAGATGTCCTTGACCATGTGATTGTTTGCAAGGGAAAGTATGTAAGTTTCAGGGCACGTTCCATAATATAGAACCATTTTCAATTGTCCTTTTCTGGCCTGGCATAGGTAAACATACCTGTTTAAGATATTTTAATTTTTATCCCTGACCTGAGAGAAAAATCTATTAAATGCATCTGGGTTGGATTAATGAGGAGAATTATGGTTCCAGTTGAGTAAGATAGCGGGGACGGAGTTTGAAAATTTGACATTTTCTCAAATTTGTTTATAATCCTCTTCATGAGGCATGCCCGTGTAACTTATGAAGGTGCATATCATCATATAATCTCCCGTGGATTAAGGGGAGAACCTGTTCTTCTGTCTCCAGAACTCAAAAACTATTTCCTCAAGTTGTTGATGGAGGCAAAGAATAAATACCGTATAAAAATATTTGCATATTGCCTCATGGATAATCATTACCATCTTGTTTTGCAGAATTCCTCCGGAAGGCTTGGTGATTTT
>JAGGTX010000086.1 GCA_021163525.1 Caldifarciminota bacterium | reverse complement strand
TAATCGTCCCATGCCACAGGGTTATAAAAAAGGATGGAACAATAGGAGGGTTTTCTGCTGGTATTGAATGGAAAAAATTTCTTCTCCGTATTGAAGGAATCACTAACATCGGATAAGAATCTTCTCATTTCAGGGATTGCACTTATTCTCTTTGGGGTTGCAACCCAGTTCACAGCAAATCACCCTGATGCACCTGTTTACTTCAAGAAACACCTGTTGTATATTGCCATTGGCATACCATTCTTTCTTTTTTTTGCCACGGTTGAATTAAAATTTATCCTCAGATACTCAATGATACTCCACATCATATCCATTATTCTACTGATAATCGTCCTTCTATCTGGGGGAAAGGTGCACAGATGGATATATCTTGGAAAAATCCAGTTCCAGCCTTCAGAAATTGCCAAACTTACACTGATTGTGTTTATACCCAGATTATTGAGCAGAAAGCCCGGGATTTACACATTGAGGGACTCAGTTGTCTCCTTTCTCATAGCTGGTATTACAGCAGGACTTGTTCTCATTGAACCAGATTTTGGGACAGCAGTTATTATATTCCTCATATTCATGGGAATATATTCAGGATATGGGCTTCCTCCGAGCACATTCTTCCTCATCATATCACCCCTTCTCAGTGTTATTTTCTCGTTCCACATAATCACATATACAGTATTCTTTGTTCTTCTTATTGTGGTTATTCTCGCTTCTAAAAAGAAGTTCATACTCACAATCATTTTACTCTTATTAAACATTGGGGTTGGGTTAACAACACCTGTCCTGTGGAGCATGCTGAAACCATACCAGAAGGCAAGGCTGCTCGTTTTCCTGAATCCATATAAAGACCCAACTGGTTCGGGGTGGCATATCATCCAGTCAAAGATAAGCATAGGTTCTGGTGGTTTTCTTGGAAAGGGATACCTTAAAGGGCAGTTAAAGATGCTCAAATTTATCCCAATGAAAAACACAGACTTTGTATTCTCTGTCATTGGAGAAGAACTTGGATTCATAGGAACCTTCCTCCTTATAGCCCTTTACGCATATTTTTTGATAAGGGTGCTTGATGTTGCACTCAAATCAAGGGGAAGGTTCACCCGTCTCATTGGCCTTGGCATCTTCTTCTATTTTTTCTTACATTTTGTTGTGAATGTTGGTATGTGTCTTGGCTTGCTACCAGTTGTTGGGCTTCCCCTACCCTTCCTGAGTTATGGTGGAACCAACCTCGTTATATCACTATCCCTTTTTGGATTACTCCTGAACCTTAAAAGAAATCAATATGAATATATTTAAGCCATTTATTGATTTTATATTCCCACCTATCTGTGAAGTCTGCGGAAAAAGGCTCAAGAACAACGAGGTGATTGTCTGTGGAAGTTGTATTGGCAAAATTGTGCCCTCACGCACAACAAGGAAACGGGTCAAAGGGCTTAAATATCTTGACGAGGTTTCAGCATTTGGCATGTTCATTCCACCATTTGACGAAATTATACATCTTTATAAGTACAGCGGCAAAACAAAACTATCTGAAAAACTTGTGAACTTCCTATACATCACCTATCTCACCCATTACAGCGGCACAAAGATTGACATAATCACTGCAGTTCCCCTGCACAGGGTGAAATCAAGGGAGCGGGGATACAACCAGTCTGAATTACTGGCAAGGGGGCTTTCAGAACTCACGGGGATACCCTATCGACCTTTACTTGTGAGGACAAGGAATACGGTATCCCAGACAAAACTGGACAGGAACAAAAGAATGGAAAATGTAAAGGGTGCAATCAGATGCGCCCTTGATGTTGAAGGCCATGTACTGCTTGTTGATGATGTTATGACAACAGGTAGCACCCTGAATGAATGTGCCAGGGTGCTGAAATTAAAAGGGGCTGAAAGGGTTACTGGCCTTGTGCTTGCAACTGCTGATTAACCCTTTTCGTAATCTTTGATTTCTTCCTTGAAGCAGTATTCCTGTGTATAAAACCTATCTTCACTGCCTTATCATAAACAGAATACAACTCCTTGAGAAGGGCAATCGCCTTTTCTCTGTCCTTCTCTGAAAGAACCTTCTTGGTCAGGTTCTTAATCCTTGTTTTCATACCCCTGTTCCTCTGCCTCCTCTTGATATTTTGCCTTGCCCTTTTCTCTGCAGACCTTGTATTAGCCATTCAACCTCCCCTGTTTCATCATTATCATTTTCTTCAAAAGCACTGCAGCCGTATATGCTCCATAGAATGGGTTGTTCACAGGTTGCAATTCCACTATGTCAAAACCTATCACATCATTCAAATCAAAAACATTTTTTAGCACATTCAGAAGACCTTCAAAACTCAAACCACCCGGTTCTGGATTACTCACCGAAGGACAAACAGAAGGGTCAAGCACATCAAGGTCAACACTAACATAAACCTTTCTGCCCTTCAGTCCATCAATGCCTGTAAACAGGTTCTTATTTCCCCTTAAATATATCAATTCTTCCTGAGACGCAACCCTCTGACCATAAAAATATACCGGCATCTTTTCAGAGACCCTCCTCATAACGGTTGCATGGGAGACCCTGAACCCTCCATATGCATCCCTCAGGTCGTAGTGGGCATCAAAAACCAGGATTACTGGCTCTCTGTATCTTTCCAATATGGGGTTCACCACCCCAAGTGTTATTGTATGCTCCCCACCAAGGAGTATGGGGAACTTATCATCTTTCAGGATGTTGTCCACCTTATTCTCAACCCATCCAACCATCTTTTCTGGTTCTAAAGGCGGCTCATCTTCGGGCATGGTGTAAATCCTGTGAGTAACCCTTTCACCAGTGTCCATATCATAATACTCAAGCCCTCTGGAAGCAGAGAGAAGTGCACCTGGACCAAACCTTGTTCCGGGAACAAGTGAAGTGGTTGTGTCAAATGGAACGGGTAGTATAACAAACTTTGAATCTCCGTAATCTGTGAAAATATCAATAAATGTATTCATAAAATAAAGACCGCTGCTGCAATCACGGTTGTCCAGTAACCCCTCCTGTCACCCCTTGCTGATGCAGTAACATTGGTGGTTGAATAAATCTTCCCGCTGATTTTCCATATCTCCTTTCTCTCATCATAGTTTGCATCAGGGTCAAATTCAACACCAAGGATTGTGGCAAGCATACTTGCAGCAAGGTCTTCTGCATACTCTCCAGCCTGTTCAGGTGGCTGCCCAAAGGCATGGTGTTCGGAGAGATAACCATACTGTTCTGTATCCCTGGGTATGGCAAGCCCAACTGATGCACTTATCAATCTTTCTGGTTCATTTGTGGAGTTTTCTGCCATAACCGTAAAAACAATCTCCCCTTTGTTCAACATCCCTATACCCTGCTCCCGTGAAATCAACTTGCATCCAGGTGGGAATATACTTGAGACCTTTACAAGATTGAACCCTGCAATACCTGCACTCCTCAAAGATGCTTCAAGGGAGGCAAGTTTCTCCCTGTGCACACCAATCCCCTTTGTTAAAAAAACATATCTTGGTAGTAGCATAATAAAAATGGCTGGGGAGCAGGGACTCGAACCCCGATTCCTGGATCCAGAGTCCAGTGTCCTGCCAATTGGACGACTCCCCATTTTAATAGCGGCACGGGGATTTGAACCCCGGTCTCCTGGCTGAGAACCAGGTATCCTGGACCTGGCTAGACGATGCCGCCGTGTGTGAATATAATATTAAAATCAAGCCTCATGTCAAGGCTTTCTCCATCCTTAAAAATCAACTAAGGCACGATTTTTTGTGATAAAATATATTGAAAGAGATTGGATTGCTTATTTTTGCACATGGATAGAGGAATAAAAAATTATCACCTAAAAGGATGTTACTTGTTAATGCCTGACCCTCTGACCTCTTAGAAGTTTGGAAATGATATTCTATCCCTATTCCTCCAGATATCCCTTCAACCCTAAAATAAGGCTCATCCTTTTTTGTAAAAACATAATGCTTAGCGTTCATATAAGGGGTAATATAGATATTTTCCCCAAGATGTAAGGTGAATAATGTATTAAAGGAAACGCCAAAGGTTATTGGATAGAAAAAATTACGTTTTATAGGGCCTCTGCCAATTCGTGAGTCTAAGGCACTGCATCCTATTATTATACCGCTTCCACAGGAAAAAGTAATATTCTTAAAGGTATACTCAACGCTATTAAGTATTATATTGGATTCCCATATCTCCAAATAATATTCAACACTTATTGGTATACCATTATCATCAAAGATCTCCACATAAGTAGTATGTATTGGGGAATAATACGAGAGAAGGCATCTCAAATGTAAACGCGGGCCTTCAATAAATATCCCTCCAGTAATAACATGGTTAAAGTCTTCTATACCATTTTCAAACTGCCTTAAAGGATTAAAAACAGCACCCGATATACTTATCCCTACCTCTTTGCATTTCTTCCGTTCTTCTTTACCTTCTGTTTTCATAGGCTCATCTTTTGTAACCTTTTTAATAATACCCACATCCCTTGTCCACATCAAATTCCAGTCTGAATCATAAGCATATACCTTCCCTTTCCCATCACCATCTCCATCATCACAGGCAATGAATATCCCTTGCTTACCATCATTGTTTATGTCCATAAGTGCAGGAGAAATATCCATTATGCCCATAGAACTTTCTAACCATCTATCTGAATACCCTTCAATCCCAGGGAGCTTAAGATTAGTATAAAACAACAATAAAATAAGGACCGGGGTCAGTCATTAACAAGTAACATTTGGCTCTCTGGATGTTTTCTTCTATGTTTTTAAATTGCAACTGGTTATGTAAAAGACATGGTTAATCTGATGTAAATTAAAAAATCAAACTCTGAAAAGCAGAATTTAACTCTTTACCTGCATATTTTTATTTTGCTTATAACAATCTGACATTGAAATGATTAGATTGAATGTATGGGAATAACCATGAGGAATGATTCTTAATGAACCAAAAAGTAGAAATATGGGTAACATTTTAATCTCAAAATAAGTGTTTAAATATCAAAAGATTAT
>JAGGTX010000214.1 GCA_021163525.1 Caldifarciminota bacterium | reverse complement strand
CTCTTTTTGGCCCTTCTTCTTCTTGCCATTTACACTCCTCCTATTGCTTTGGTCTCTTTGTCCCGTAAAGGGACCTGCTCTTTTTTCTACCCTCTACTCCTGCTGCATCATAGACCCCCCTGATAATGTGATACCTCACACCGGGAAGGTCCTTCACCCTGCCACCCCTTATGAGCACAACAGAGTGTTCCTGGAGGTTGTGCCCCTCACCGGGGATGTATGCAGTAACCTCATACCCATTGGAAAGCCTCACCCTGGCAACCTTCCTCAATGCTGAGTTTGGCTTCTTTGGTGTGGTTGTATATACCCTTGTGCATACACCCCTCTTCTGGGGACAGCCTGTGAGTGCAGGAGATTTTGTTTTCTTTTTCACAGGCTTTCTTCCAAACCTGATAAGCTGATTAATCGTGGGCATATTCTTCTCCTTTTTTATGCAATTTCGCCTTTTTCAACCTTTTCTTCTTCTCCAAGCAACTGTAGGTTTCTGTATTCCTTCATACCTGTTCCAGCAGGGATTCTATTACCAATGATTACATTCTCTTTCAATCCTAAGAGATAGTCAACCTTACCCTGTATGGCGGCATCTGTGAGAACCCTTGTGGTTTCCTGAAAGGAAGCAGCGGATATAAAGGATTCTGTTGAAAGGGATGCCCTGGTGATACCAAGGAGGACAGATTCCACTGTGGCTGGTTTTCCACCCTCTTCAATCACCTTCATATTCTCATTCTGAACCACATCCTTATTAACTATTTCACCCTCTATAAACTTTGTATCTCCAGGGTCTTTAATCCTCACCTTTCTGAACATCTGTCTCACTATGATGCCAATATGCTTGTCGTCAATCTTAACACCCTGCAGTCTGTAAACCTCCTGGATTTCGTTCAAAAGATACTGCTGGGCTGCAAGAACACCCTTTATCTTCAGTATGTCATGAGGGTCAACCTGTCCCTCACAGAGTTTATCACCAGCCTTAACCTTCTGTCCATCATGAACGGTGAGATACTTCCTGTAAGGAACCTGATACTCCCTGGTCTCATTCTCACCCTCAACAGTGATTATCCGCATTCCCCTCTTAACCTCACCAAACCTTACAATCCCATCTATTTCAGAGACAACCGCCTTGTTGGATGGAGACTTGGCCTCAAATAGTTCAGCAACCCTTGGAAGACCAGCAGTGATATCCCTTGTCTTTGCTATATCCTTGGGAAGTTTTGCAAGAAGGTCACCAACCCTCACCTTCTGCCCGTCCTTCACAAACAGATATGCGCCTGTTGGTATGGAGTATGTCCCAATGCTCTCACCCTTATCATTCAATATCTCAATAGCGGGATGGTAAGTTTTGGTTTTCTCTTCTATAATCATTGGCTGTTTCCTGCCCTCTTCGTCCACCACCTCTTTCATGGTTATGTTCGGTATAATGTCAACAAACTTCGTTGTTCCAGGCTGTTCTGAAATTATCACATTTGAGTAGGGATCCCATCTGAAGAGAACATCTCCTTCTTTTATCTTTTGACCGTCCTTAACAAATATCTCAGCACCATAGGGAACCGTGTATTTTATCCTCCCCTTCTTATGGGTGAGGAAAAGGAGGCCATTCCTTGAAAGGACTATGTTCCTTTTTCCGGTCTTCACCGGGATAACATTCCTGAGTGTTATTTCACCGTCAAATGGTGCTCTCTGTTCGTTCTGCTCGGATATAAGGGCAGCAACACCCCCAACATGGAATGTCCGAAGCGTCAACTGGGTTCCGGGTTCTCCAATGGACTGTGCTGCAACTATTCCAACTGCCTCCCCAATCTCAACAAGCCTTCCTGTGGCAAGGTTTCTACCATAACACTTCTGGCAGATTCCCCTCTTTGCCTCACAGGTGAGAACACTCCTCACCTTCACGCTCTCTATACCAGCCGCCTCAATCTCCTTTGCAAGTTCGTCGGTTATTTCTTCTCCTGCCTTTAGAATAATCTCCCCTGTGATTGGATGATAAACATCATCAGCAGTGAACCTTCCTGCTATTCTTTCGCTGAGAGGCTCAATTATCTTACCACCCTCCATAAGTGCCTGAACATCTCTTCCAAGCACTGTTCCACAGTCCTCTTCAGTTATCACAACATCCTGAGCAACATCAACAAGCCTTCTTGTAAGGTAACCAGCCTCTGCTGTCTTTAGTGCTGTATCAGTAAGCCCCTTCCTTGCACCATGTGAAGATATAAAATACTCAACAACGGTTAGCCCCTCTTTAAGACTGTGGAGGATGGGGGTTTCAATGATGGCCTGTGCAGTGAGCCTCTTCTGTGGCTTTGCCATGAGGCCGCGCATCCCGGAAATCTGCCTCACCTGGTCCCAATTACCCCTTGCCCCAGAGTTTGCCATGATAAATATTGGGTTCAGTCCATCTCTGTCCTTTCTGAGGGATTCTTTAAGCTGTTTTTCAACAAGATGTGTTGTCTCACTCCACAATTGTATAATCTGATTGTATCTTTCCCTTTCAGTTATCTGGCGAAGCTCTTTGTATGCCCTGTTTATCTCACCCTGTTCCTCCATTGCATCATCAATCAGTTTCTTCCTCTCCTCCGGAATAATCATGTCGTCAATACCAATTGTGAGACCGGAACGGGAAGCCCATTCAAAACCAAACTCCTTGAGTGCATCAAGGAGTTGTGCTGTTCTTCTTGAACCGTACATCCTGTATGAATTGAGAACAAGATTCTTCAGGTCCCCTTTACCTATGGTCTTGTTTATCCACCTCAATCCCTCCGGAAGGATCTCATTGAATATCACCTTACCCGCTGTTGTATCAATCCACTCACCACCATAGTAGAATTTTATAGGGGTGTGTATATCTATCACCCCTGTTTCAACAGCCATCTCCACCTCTTCAAAGGTATCATAAAACCTCTTTGGTTTGTCTTCATCATGTGGAAGGTCTACAGTGAGGAAGTAAATCCCTGCAACCATGTCCTGTGTGGGTGCAGCAATTGCCTGCCCATTTGCAGGAGAAAGAATGTTGAATGGAGAGAGCATGAGAAGGTAACTCTCAAGTTGTGCATGAAATGAGAGGGGAACATGCACTGCCATCTGGTCACCGTCAAAATCCGCATTGAATGGTGGACAGACAAGTGGATGAATCCTTATTGCCTTACCATCAACAAGTTTTGGCAGAAAAGCCTGGATGGAAAGTCTATGGAGTGTTGGAGCCCTGTTAAGGAGAACAGGATGGTCTTTTACAACCATTTCAAGAATATCCCATACAACGGGGTCCTTATCCTCCACGCGCTGTCTTGCATTCTTAATCCCATTAGCAACCTTCTTCTCCTCAAGTTTTCTTATAACAAAGGGCTTGAAGAGCTCCAGTGCCATCACCTTGGGAAGACCACACTCATGTAGTTTTAACTTTGGGTCAACAGTGATTACAGACCTTCCAGAGTAGTCAACCCTTTTACCAAGTAGGTTCTGTCTGAATCTTCCACTCTTTCCCTTGAGCGAATCTGAAAGGGATTTTAATGGTCTGTTTCCCCTTCCCTTTATAGGCCTTGACATCCTTGAATTATCAAGGAGGGCATCAACGGCCTCCTGGAGCATCCTCTTCTCGTTCCGGAGTATTATTTCTGGAGCATTTATCTCCATCAGGGATTTTAACCTGTTGTTCCTTGTTATCACCCTTCTATAAAGGTCATTCACATCGCTTGTTGCGTACCTTCCACCCTCAAGTGGGACAAGGGGCCTCAGGTCTGGTGGTATAACGGGAAGCACCTTCAGTATCATCCACTCTGGTTTATTGCCGGAATTTCTGAATGCCTCCACCACCTTGAGTTTTTTAAGATATGACTTCTTCCTCTGAAGCGACTTCTCTTTTTTTATGAGTGCCTTAAGATACTTTGAGGTCTCTTCAAGGTCTATCTCTTTAAGAAGGTCGTATATCCCTTCAGCACCCATCTTTGCGGTGAATGCGCCATGGTATTTCATAACAAGTTCCTCATAGTCCTCTGGGGAAAGCAACTGACCTCTGTTCAGAGGTGTGTCTCCGGGGTCTGTGACTATGTAGTTCTCATAGTAAAGGATACTCTGAAGCTGTGGCTTTGTAAGGTCCAGCAAAAGGCCTATCCTTGAAGGAACAACCTTGTAGAACCATATATGGGCAACAGGCACAGCAAGCTCTATATGCCCCATCCTCTCCCTTCTTACACGGGAGAGTGTTACCTCAACACCACATCTTTCACAGACAACACCCTTGTACTTTGGTCCCTTGTATCTTCCACAGTTGCATTCATAGTCCTTCACTGGACCAAAAATCCTCTCACAGAAAAGACCACCCTTCTCAGGTTTCTGTGTCCTGTAATTTATGGTCTCAGGCTTTGTAACCTCACCATAGGACCACCTGAGTATGGTTTCTGGTGAGGCAATACTTATCCTTATTGCCTCAAAATCAAGGATGTTTCTTTGTTCTTCTCTCTGTTTTGGGAACATCATTCTTTACCACCTTTTTTTATTAATTCAACATTTAATCCCAGTCCATTTAGCTCACGGAGCAAAACATTGAAGGATGCCGGCAGACCAGGTTCTGGTGGATTATCCCCTTTGACAATTGCCTCATACATTCTATGCCTGCCCTGGATGTCGTCTGATTTCACAGTAAGCATCTCCTGAAGCGTATGGGCAGCCCCATGACCCTCAAGTGCCCAGACCTCCATCTCCCCAAACCTCTGTCCACCAAACTGGGCCTTTCCACCCAGTGGCTGCTGGGTTATGAGTGAATAAGGACCTGTAGCCCTTGCATGCACCTTATCATCAACCATGTGTATCAGTTTCATTATATACATGTAACCTACGGTTACCTTGCTCTTGAAGGGCTCACCCGTTCTTCCATCATAAAGGGTAACCTTGCCATCTGTGGGCAGACCTGCCTTTTCAAGATACTCTTTCACCTCTTCAATTGTAGCACCATCAAAAACAGGAGTTGCAACCTTTATACCCAGTTCCTTTGCTGCCCATCCAAGGTGCGTCTCAAGAACCTGACCAACATTCATCCTTGATGGAACACCAAGGGGATTGAGCACAATATCAACAGGTGTTCCATCTTCCAGGTAAGGCATATCCTCTTCAGGAACGATAACAGATACAACACCCTTATTACCATGCCTGCCTGAGAGTTTGTCACCAATGGAGATTTTCCTTCTCTGACCAATGAACACCTTCACCTTCTTTATTATTCCTGGAGGAAGTTCATCGCCCTTTTCAGCAATGTGAATTCTGTTTTCCATCTGTTTCTCGGTGAAGGCAATCATCACATTGATTTCCTGCAGGAGCGAACCCAGTTTGGGATACGCCTTTCCAATATCCTGTATATTCGCCCATTTGTCTATGTCTTTAAGATGCTTTTCCGTGATTGTTGTTCCCTTCCTTATGATTACCTTATCCTTCTTATTCTTTACATCAACAGAGATTCTTTTTCCAAGAAGAACCTCTTTGATAAGTGTCTTTTTCTTGTTCTTGAGTTCTTTTAATTTTTCTTCTTTTTCCCTTTTGAGTTTCTGTATCTGGTCCTTTTTGGGTTCACGGGAAAGAACCACAACATCAACAACGGTTCCTGATAGACCGGGTGGAACCCTTAAAGAGGAATCCTTCACATCCGATGCCTTCTCACCAAAGATCGCCCTTAGTAGTTTTTCCTCTGGTGTGAGTTCTGTCTCTCCCTTTGGTGAGACCTTTCCGACAAGGATATCTCCAGGATTGACCTCTGCACCTATCCTTACTATCCCGTTCTCATCAAGGTTCCTCACAGCACTATCACTCACATTGGGAATCTCGTTCGTTATCTCCTCAGGACCCAATTTTGTATCCCTCACCTCGCAGTCAAGTTCCTCAATATGGAAGGATGTGAATATATCCTCTTTCAATAGCCTTTCACTGATAACAATTGCGTCTTCGTAGTTCCAGCCAAAGTATGGTAGAAAGGCTATCAGAACATTTTGTCCCAGTGCCAGTTCCCCCTTATCTGTGGCAGGACCATCTGCAATGATGTCTCCCTTCGTAACCCTATCACCAACCTTAACAAGGGGTCTCTGATTCATGCATGTATTCTGGGAGGTTCTCTTAAACTTCTTCAATTCATAAACATCGTAAGGGTCAACGGTGAGTTTCTCATCGGGCTTAATCCATATCTCAGTAGCAGAAACCTTCACAACGGTTCCAGACCTCTTTGCCACAACAACTGCACCTGAATCCCTTGCCACCTTCTCCTCAATCCCTGTTCCAACAATGGGAGACTCTGGTGTAAGAAGTGGAACAGCCTGTCTCTGCATGTTGGAACCCATAAGTGCCCTGTTCGCATCGTCGTGCTCAAGGAAAGGAATCAAAGAGGCTGAAACACTCACCAGCTGCATGGGTGTAAGGTCAACAAAATCAACCTCATCCTTCTTCACAATGGGGAATCCCCCCTTTCTCCTCGCGAGGACATACTCATCAAGTATCTCACCATCCTCTCCTATATTTATGTTTGCCTGCGCTATTGTATATTTATCCTCTTCAGTTGCATCAAGATAGACTATCTCATTGGTCACCTTACCATTTTTAACCTTTCTGTAAGGTGTTTCTATGAAACCATCCCTGTTCACCCTGGCATAGGTTGCAATGGAAGTCATCAGACCAATGTTTTCACCCTCTGGTGTCTCAATGGGGCATATCCTTCCGTAATGGGTGTAATGCACGTCCCTCACCTCAAATCCTGCCGTCTCCCTTGTAAGTCCTCCTATACCAAGTGCAGACAGCCTCCTCTTGTGCGTGAGTTCTGAGAGTGGGTTTGTCTGGTCCATGAACTGTGAGAGCTGGTTTGTGGCAAAGAATGAGTTTATCACCGAACTCACCTGCCTCATGTTTATAACTTCCTGAGGGGTTATTGTCTCCTCATCCTTCACCATCATTCTTTCCTTCACAGTATTTGAAAGCCTTGTGAGTGCTATCCTGAACTGGTTCTCCAGCATCTCACCAACACCACGCACCCTCCTATTACCCAGATGGTCAATATCATCAATCTCCCCCTCATCCTCTATAACCCTGAGAAGGTATCTCACGGTCTCAATAAAGTCCGTTGGGGTGAGTGATAGATGGTCCTCGGGAATATCAAGCCCGAGTTTGCTGTTTATTTTCTTTCTTCCAACAGGTGAGAGGTCAAACCTCTTCTTGCTAAAATAGGAAAGCTGGAAGTTCTCCCTTGCAGCCTCAAGACTTGGGGGGAATGTTCCCCTTAGATAGTGGTATATCTTCCTTATGGCATCCTCATAACTCTCTGTCCTGTCCCTTGAGAAGCAGTTTGCTATGTAAACAGGAGTGTCATCCTTTTTGGAGAAGATTATCTCTATTTCCCTGACACCTTTAATATACAGTTCTTCAAGTTTCTCGTGGTCAAGCCTTGTTCCTGCAGGGAAAATCACCTCCCCTGTTTCAGGGTTCACAACATCACTCCCCGTGTACTTCCCCACCAGTTCAGACACATTCGGGTTCTTCTCCGGGATATTCACCCTTCTAACATCAAAGAGAAGTTTGAAAATCTTCTCCCTTGAATCATAACCCAGTGCCTTGAGAAGTATTGTTACAGGGAACTTCCTCTTCCCATCAAGGCTAACCATCAGGGTTTCATTCAGTTCAATGCTGAATGTTATCCATGGACCACGATATGGGATGATCTCAGCAGTGTAAAAACTTCTTCCTTCTGGAAGGTCAACCCTATCAAAGAATACACCTGGTGACCTGTGAAGCTGGTTCACAAGGATTCTATCAACCCCGTTTATAATAAAATTACCCTCTTCTGTCATGAGGGGGAGTTCACCGAGATAAACATCCTGAGGGATCGTGTTCTTAACGCTCTTCATCATAACAGGAAGGGACTTAAGCCCCAACTCCCTGAATTTTTGTATCACTTCTTCAGTAAGGTCCTCTCCTTTCTTGAAAAAGACAATCCCCTTCTCCGGGTCTTTAATGTCATCACCAAGTTTGTAGAAGAGATTTACTGGCTTTCCTTCTTTCTTTGCCTTTTCAACATCCTTTATCTTTTTAAGTATATCCTCAATATCTTTGTCCTTTTTCAGTTCCTTTATCTCAATATCGTATTCAATGAGGTTCAGCCTCACCTTCAATGGTGCGGCATAACTCAAATCCTTCAGCCTTGCCTCATCAGGTGAGTACCTCGGTGGTTCAAGTCTAAAATACTCAAACTGCAGTTCATATCTGCCATGCACATCCTCTACAGGGAAGACCTCATTAAAAATGGCCTGGAGTCCTATGTTAGGCCTCTCTTCAGGCCTGTCGTTGTATTCCCACTGAACAAACTTATTGAAAGAGGCATGCTGAACCTCCACAAGGTAGGGGAGGTCCACACCCCTTCCTATCTTCCCAAAGTTTACCCTTTTTGTTTTCAAGAGGGCCACCCCCTTATTTGATTTCTACTGAACCTCCTGCCTTTTCAATCACCTCTTTTATCTTCTGTGCCTCTTCCTTTGAGACACCGGTCTTGATTGGCTTGGGCGCACTCTCAACAAGTTCCTTTGCTTCTTTAAGACCAAGCCCTGTTAAACTTCTCACCTCTTTGATAACATTGAGTTTGCTGCTTCCATAAGAGGTTAGAATAACATCAAATTCGGTTTTTTCCTCTTCTGCTGGTGCTACTGCAACGCCTGCTGCTGGTGCTGCTGCAACGGGAACGGCTGCAGACACACCAAACTTCTCCTGAAGTTCATCAACAAGTTCCTTCAGTTCAAGCACTGAAAGGGATTCAATGAGTTCAATGATCTTCTGCTTTTTGTTGGTTTTTGCTTCTGCCATTATGCCTCCTTTTGTTTTGCGATTTCAGAGATTGTATACACGAGACCACTTATTAACCCGTTCAAAATCCCCACAAGCCCTGTGAGCGGGGAAAGGAGTGAACCAATCATAGAAGCATACATCTCTTCCCTGGATGGTATCTTTGAAAGGGCTTTGATCCCATCTGTATCAATAACATTACCCTCAAACCAGCCACCCTTGAATTTCAGATTCTCGTTCTTCTTTGCAAACTCAGCAAGCACCTTTGCAGGTGTCACTGGTTCATCGTATCCAATTACAAATGCTGAAGGCCCTTTCAGAAACTCATCCAGCCCTTCTATGTTTTTGTTCTGCAGGGCAAGCTTGAAGAGTCTGTTCTTGTAAACCTTCAGGTCAACATTGTTCTTCTTCAAAGCCTTTCTCAACTCATTAATTTCGTTGACCTTCAGACCTTTATAATCGGTTACAAAGATAACCTTGGCCTTTTCAAGTTTTCCTTCTATCTCTTCCCTGATTGCTATATTTTTCTGTGATGGCATGTCCACCTCACTTCAGTATATTGTTTTTTACATCTGCAACATCAATCTTTATTCCAGGACCCATTGTTGGCGCAATATAGATGGACTTAAAGTACTCACCTTTTGCACTCTGGGGTTTCAATCTCCAGACCTCTTTAATGAATTCCACAGCATTTTCATACAGTTTTTCAGGTTCAAAGGAGACCTTGCCAACCGGACCATGGATGACACCCGTCCTATCAACCCTGAATGTAACCTTACCCTTCTTCATTGCCTTAACAGCATTCCCGATGTCCTGGGTAACAGTTCCATTTTTAGGGGAGGGCATCAAACCCTTTGGACCAAGTATCTTTCCTATCTTACCAATCTTGGGCATCATATCCGGTGTTGCAACCACTGCATCAAAATCAGACCATCCCTTCTGTATCTTTTCAATCATATCATCCCCACCAACATAATCAGCACCTGCCTCTTCTGCCTCCTTGACCTTCTCTCCAGAGGCAAAGGCAAGCACCCTCACTGTCTTTCCTGTCCCATGTGGCAGGTCAACACCACCCCTCACCATCTGGTCTGACTTTCTGGGGTCAACACCAAGCCTCATGTGTATCTCAACTGTTTCATCAAATTTAGCACTGGCAAGTTCCTTAACCTTCTCAACAGCATCCCTTAAAGGGTATGCCTTTTTGAGGTCAACCTTTTCAAGCAGTGCAGTATATCTCTTTCCCCTTTTCATGCTCACTCCTTTACTCTTCCACCACAATGCCCATGCTTCTTGCTGTTCCAGCAATCATCCTCATGGCAGAATCAATATTGTCCGTATTCATATCTTTCAGTTTCTTTTCGGCAATCTCTCTCAACTGTTCCTTCGTTATCTTCCCCACCTTCTCCCTGTTTGGAACACCAGAACCCTTCAGGATACCTGCAGCCCTTTTAATGAGAAAGGATGCAGGCGGGGTTTTTGTGATAAAGGTGAAGGAATTATCCTTGTAAACGGTAATCTCAACGGGTATAAGGTCATCACCCATGTTTCTGGTTTTCTCATTGAACTGCTTGCAGAACTCCATTATGTTCACACCGTACTGACCGAGTGCAGGCCCCACAGGTGGTGCTGGTGATGCCTGGCCTGCTGTTAACTGGAGTTTTATGGTTCCCTTTACCTCTTTCTTTGGTTTTGCCATAACCACCTCTCTTTATATTTATACTGGCTGAACCTGGTAAAAACTCAGTTCAACTGGTGTGGACCTTCCAAAGATCGTTACCATCACGGTGAGCCTCTCCTTCTCTCTGTCAACCTTCTCTACGGTCCCTGTGAAATCAGTGAAAGGCCCGTCTATAATTCTCACTTCCTGACCCTTAACATATGGTATTCCAGTATCTACCACAACGCTTTCCATAACCTCAAGCATCTCTTCAGCCTCTGCATCAGATATCCTTCTTGGTGCCCTTGAACCAAGAAAACCCATCACCCTTGGAATGCCGGAGATGAGCTTCATCAGTTCCTCGTCCTCTTCCATTCTTACAAGGATATATCCTGGAAAGAGTTTCTTCTTCTTCTCACCAGACCTGCCGTCCTTCTTCTTCACAACCACCTTCCTCTCGGGCACCACTATATCCTCAACCTTTTCCTGAAGGTTTGGTCTTTTTTTCAATTCCTCAAGGAGGTATTTTTTCACCTTGTATTCATACCCAGTAAACACATGCACGACATACCAGTTCTTTCCCATATCTCACCTCAAAACTGAAATAAGGGCCCTGGAGAAAAGGAGGTCAAATATGTATATAAAAAGAGAAAGAATAGCAGAAAACACAATAACAACACCAGTGGATGTCCACAACTCCTTCCTTGAAGGATAGGACACCTTACTCACCTCTATTTTCACCTCTTTCAAAAACTTTATCAATTTTGCAAACATATAAACCTCTCTTCTATATGTACAGGCCTGGAGGGACTCGAACCCCCAGCCGCCGGATTTGGAGT
>JAGGTX010000107.1 GCA_021163525.1 Caldifarciminota bacterium | reverse complement strand
TGAAACTCAATGAGAATGTTCTGATAAGTCCATTTATTTTTACAGGTTCTACCTGCTGTGAGAAGGGAACCTTAAAGGATGTTTCCTGTATTAGAAGCAGTGATTTTGATGAGAAGTCACCTGATTCTACCCTTATATTGATATCACCATACCTGAAAATTGTATCCGTGTTCTGGTCAACAGAGAATATACCCTTCAACTGGTTGAGATAGGTGACATTATCATTCTCGTTTGATTCATCTATCCTGTCAGCAGGGTCAAGGTCAACCCTGAAATTCAATGTGTCAACACGGGCAATAAGGGACTCAGGAAGCAAAACCTTCACAGTTTTTGAATTGCCAGGCTCAAGTGTTCCTGCATTGCCACGGTAAATCTGGAGTGGTGTTCCAGAAATATACATGAGAACACTGTATTCACAGGTATTGACAACCTCTTCACCTGAATTCACTATATGAAGGTTGATACAGGCAGTGGTGTCTTCAATTGAGATGAATGGCTGTTCTGTGAATTTCAGGTTTGGCCTCTCCCTGATGTAAAAACTGTAACTCCTTGAGTAGTATATCCCGGTTGAATCGAACAGGATTGCCCTTAAAACGAGGTTTGATTTTTCCCTGTCTATATAAATAGCCCCTTTCAATGTATCTCCTGATAGGGTGAGTGGAGAATAGGATGCCTGGGAACTGCCATAACCCCAGTTCAACTTTGCAGAGTCAGGTAGGGTTTTAAGCATAAATAAAATGTGGAGGGTATCTCCATAATCAGGGGTATCTGGAACAAAAACAACCCTGCTGAAAAGGTCTTTTCTGTATATACTGGTCTCTCCACTCAATAATATTCCATCACCCTTCACCAGTGCAATAAGCCCTGGATTCTCAGATAAAGGCATATAATAGAAAGTGGTTTCAGCCACCCCGTTTTTAACCTGAACAGAGAAATCCATGCAGTTTGTGGAGTCCACAAGTGTGAAATAGCATATTCCCTCACCAGAAACAGAGGCACTCACAGTGACTGAATCACCATGCATATAACCTGATAGGTTGAGTGTATCTGATGGTATAAAGATTTCATAGGCAGGGTCTCCTATAAGAAGATAAACATATGAATTGTAGGAATTTGGATGGGTGAAGTTGTAGGAGTAGGTTACATCACCAAGCCTTGAAATTCCATTCTTGAGCAGTGAATTCAGATAGTACCTATCACATGCAAGATTTTCATCAAAATAGGTGAAGCCAGAGGGGCCAATTGACCCTATCATACCAACACCAGGGAATACAACAGAGAGTTCACCTATTGAACGGAATCCAGGCACATCCATAACACCATTGGCACATGTGAATGCCATCATGAAGGACAATTTTCCATAATTGTTGAGCCTTGGTATATCATATACCCTGAAGTATCTACCTGCACCAAGGTCCTCTTCACTCCCATGCCCATGGAAGTTGAAAATTGAAACACCAGAATTTACTGCATTTATCACCTCTTCCCATATGCTTGTTCCCTCTCTGGAATACTCCCTCACAATCCTGTAACCAGATGGGACAATGGATTTTATAAGTTTATTCGACTCTACATCTGCGCCTGGAAGTGCGTAATCAGCCCCAAAGAATAGAACGTTCTCAAAGGGCTCTGATGAAGACCTTCCGTATCTGAGTTTGTTCAGATAACCTTCAGCCTCTGAAGGTGTGAGGCATGGAAGCCTGCCAACAATAATGTCAGGGTAATGGTCATCATTAACAAAAGCATACAGATAATCACTTGCAAAATAACCCTCAGGGGTGTTGTGAAGTATAACTGGAACAAGGTCAGAGGCAGAACCAAGTATATTTTGGGGGTCATAACTACCCTTTCCCAGGAAGAACAGGTAAGAGGGTGGGGTAGAGGTGTTTTCAAAGAGGTACTTGAGAAAACTCTTTATGGCATAGGGGGATTTCTCACCGTAATTGAAGGCATTGTAGATTTCATCCGTGGTGTAAATGGAAACACTCAGGGAATCCTGTTCCTTCAACCGCCTGTATTCCTCAGCCTGTAGTAAAAAGTTAGGATGGGTTATAACAAGGATGTCTGAATCTTCAAGGTTTTCAAATGTTCCTGTGTCATCAACCTGGATTACCTGGACAGGTTTTTTCTCTGTGCCTGGTGTGTAAACCACATAGCAGGAGGGCTGAATAATGGTATCTGCAAAGGATACAGTATAACCAGAAGAATCTTCATCAACGGAGGGCTGTATTCTGTAACCATCTATTCTCAGGATAACTGGATCTGGATAGGGGCATCCGTGAATAACAAAATGTTTTTTACCCCTTGTATCTGCCCTGAATACAAAGTAATCACCCGAATACTCAAGTTTTCTTCTGTAGGCTATTGAAAATCTGTCAAGATATGAATATTCACTTGTAACTATCTTCACAATGGAAGATGGGGAGAGAGGATTTTCAAGCCTGAGGTATGTGAAGTTGTTACCCGACACAAGCCCTGTGTAAACAATATTTTCATCCACATAGATGCTCAGGGTTTCAAAATTGGAGGATGGATTGAAGAGCCTGACCTTTATGGAGCATGGATACTCAGGCATCATAAAGGTGTCAGAAAACTGGAAGGTGAACATGGTATCAAGTTTATAGAGGAATTCACCAGCACACCTTGAGAAAATGGAATCCCTGTCCACATAGAAACTGTCCATATAGTCAGTTATGAAAAGGGCAGAGGTTGTATCCATAGATAGTTCAATGTATCCTGCACCTACACCTTCTTTCAACCAGTAATAGGTGAGGGTGTCATAATCACTTTTAACAGGTGGCGAATAAAAGATAAAGTAATCAGTGGAGTTGAAGATTCCGTCATTGTTCAAATCATGAACCCATATAGGAACTGCCTTCCCTCTATATAAGAGGGAAATGCTTTCCACAGGCGGATTAAAGACAATCCCTGATGCTGAGAGATAGGAACTTGAGACCCTGTAAACACCACCCTCTTTAAGCCCGAGCCTTATCCCTGATGGTTCCCATGTAAGGTATGATTTGGTCTTATTCAGTATCTTCCAGTTAATAGATGTCTTCCCGTTTATAACCGTTTGTTCATACAGATGGTCTGTTTTGCCCTTGATTTCAATGGGAGTGTGCGTGAACCCAATCCTGACCTTAATTTTTCCATGTGAAGCGATGTTTTCCTTCAAATCAAGAAGTATAATCCTGTGTTTCCTGAAATTGAAGGGGCCCTTTATTTGAATGGAGCCTTCAGGTATTTTACCATCCATCACTTTGAGCACATACCCCCCTGCCTGTGGTATTCCAATGGGAAGGCTTATTTCGCCCTCTCCCTTTGTGCCTGATGGATTGTAACGAGAGAAAATGAGATGGTCTGTGTTAATCTCAATTGTGATTCCACTCTGGTTTGATTCAAGTATGGAGTAGAATGAAAGAAGGATAAGTATCATCTATTCCCCCAGATAAACAACCCTGTAAATTTTTCTTTTACCTGAATCCCGTGTTCTCAGGAGATATATGCCTGGAGGAAGTCCATTAAATGCAAAGGATGGACCCGAGAATGTGGATACCCTTCTGCCATCTATGGTGTAAAGTTCGTAATCCCTGCTCTTCCTGACAGGAAGATAAAGCCTGCTCCCTCTGACCACAAATGACGCACTCTCTGATAGAGATTTTGAAGATGAAAATACCCTGTAAAAAATCTTTGCGTCCATGTCCCCTGTTATGTATCCACTCCAGCAGAGGAACAAAATCCCATTATCAAGTGCATATACATGGGGATTGAAGCAGTTATATGAGGATTGATTCATCACCCTTGAATCAGAGGTATCTGATTTGAAAACAACATTGCCATCCTCAACCCAGGCATAATAGAATATACCATCTTTCCCTGTAACACATGGCATTTCGCCGTATCCACTTGTTGTGAGTTTTACTGCCTCACCCCATGTAGAATTGAAAACCCTTGAATATATACGGGGAACACCATTTTCTACCTGTTCCCATACAACGCAGATTTCATCACCTGATGCAGAGCCTGAAGGGGAGTAGGCCTCTCCATCTAAACTTATTGTGTAGTACTGATTCCTGATAGGGCTATACGCCCTGACCTGTGTGAAAGAATCCTGAACCTCTTCATAAAAGATGAACACCTCTGAGTTTCCAGTAACAACACAGGGATAACCAGCATAATATATAGAACCAGAAACCTTAAAATCATTGCTCCACAGTCCATTCTCAAGGTAGGAATAATACACTGCATCATAACCGTCCCTTGTGTCTTCCCATGCCACATAAATCCTGTCACCAAGTTTTGCTGCTGATGGATTGATTGACCACTCGCCATCACTTGAGGTGGCATTCTGAATCCCAAGCCATGTCCCTCCAGCCACATCTGGATAGAATACCCTGTAATATATCTCGTTCTGGAACTCAATTTCATGATATGATATTCTCCTGTCATCCCAGATAAAGTAATAGGTTGTGTCAAAGGATATTGCATTGGGATAGCCTGCCCATTGAGAGGATTGGGTCCCAGCCCTTGAAACATTAACCATTCTCAGAACACTCCCTGAACCATCAATGATTGCAAAGTATATTTCAAGATAGGGGTTTGTATGGCCTGTTGTGAAGGTGATTAGAACATTCCCATTATCCTCTCCAACTGCATTTGACGATGCAGGTGGCAGGAAGGAGACATGGTTGGCGCCAAGCGTAATTTCGTCTGTCCAGAGAGAAAAGAGGAGCAGTATCATTTAATCACCCACATCTTCTTTTTGTCCATGCCTGATTTTATAAAATATATCCCATTTTTCAAGGGGGCATTCACCCTTCTCCCAAGTGTGTCGTAAATTTTAATATCCACACTGTTTGGGCTTCCAAATCTCATCTCCCCTAAGACCTCACCATCCATTGACATGTATCTCAGTCCAACAGGTCTTGCAACATGTATCTGCTCATTACCATTGACCTGAATAAAATAATAAAATGTATCCCTGAATTCAGTTGAAAATACAATGGATGGGGATTGTACAGGTGTCAATGTGAACAACTCAATAAAGCCCTGGTATAATGGGATTATACATCCACTGGAATACAAAACAGGATATCCATTTGTTGTTTTTATATCCATCCCCTTTCTCCTTATGGAATACTCCCACATCCTGCAAAAACCGATAAAGTCACTCATGTCCATTTCCCCATCCCTGTAACAAACAAGGTATGGAACGGTTCCATCAACAGGGCCTGTTTCATAATCAGGATTGTTTGAAAGCATGGCATCACGGAAGTATTCGGTGTAATCTTTTGAATCAACATATCCATCAAGGTTGAAATCACCAAGGACTGAAATCTGCCACTTTACAGAACAGTCATCCACAGGTGAACCTTCCTCAATGTAATTTCCATTCCCATCAAAACAGTTCCCAAATATATCCTTCAGATAGGAACTTTTAAGTATAATGGTTAGGGTATCACAGGAACGGGGTAGGGGATAGGGAGATATGTAAATAGTATCGGATATTACCTCCATACTACCTTCATAGTAGAATGTGTCTGAACCGTGGAAGGAGAACAAAATGAAACTGCTTTCACTGTATGTGGTGTCCATGGGTGAATTGAAGATAAAACGGAATCTCTCTCCACGAATCAATCCACCTGCTGGTGTTATATCAACAATTCCAGGCGGAACAGGTGTTGGAACAGAGACGGTATCCCTGAAATATTCACCATCATTGTATATTGTAAAGAATGTGAATTTCTGGATTATTCCAGGCCTTAAGTTGACTGAATCAACAAAGGAATAAGGGGTGAAAGGGTCAACTGGATTTCTCCATACTCTCGTCCATTCACACGGGTTATATGCAAACCTATCATACCTTCTAATAACAATAACACTCTCAATTGTGGATGAATCAGGGGTTACAAAAGAGACCAGATTTTTTGAGTTGTACTTCGTTACAGAAATGTTTAACAGTTGAGCAAAAAGACTAAAGAATAACAATTCTCCCTCCCTGTAATGTGTCCAGAGGTATAGTGGTACCGGTTGAATCAAATATCTCTCCATCAAGAATAAAATCACATTCCCCGGAGTTAATGGGGACAAATTCAATTGAACATATTACCCTGTCCTGCTCAGGGAAGTCTCCACCCAGCATGCTCAAAAAAATCTCAGCAGAATCCTCATATGACCTCGTAATAATCACAGGGAGAGCATTGGGAGAGTAAGATGATGAATCATAGAGAATACCAGAAAACTCTACTTTTGACTTGTCCCATTTTATTACAAAATGTTCATACCTGTGTAAACATGGCGTCTCTGCCCTCAAAAATATAGTAAAGTGCCTTGTGATACTCACTGTATCCAGCAGGGGCGCCAGAGAGAACCCGTTCCTTATACCATCAACAAGAAAGGCTGTTCTGGGGTATGTTTTCTCTATCTCTCCAATAAGGTTTCTTCCATATACGGAAAATGTATGCCATCCTTCATCCAGTATAAGGGTTATGGATTCGGCATCAGTCCATTCTGATAAAATAGTGTCTATGCAATACCTGAACTCTGTTGTATATTCATTACCCTCCCAGACAAACTTGATTGTGTTGTTATCAACAACAGCCCCATAGGGTGGACCATTTACTATTCTGGTCTCAGGCAACCCAATGTAACTACCTGTGCATCCTGTAAGGAGCAGTATCAGAATATATGTTCTTTTCATACAGGTATTTTATTACTTTAATTTAAGGGTGTCAATAAGGATTTGCATTATTGATTCAATCTTTTCTTCAAGTTTGTTCCCCTCAAGATGCTCCATAATTCTGACAGTTCTCTCACAGGAAATAAATGGGTCACCCGTGCAAAGAAAGGACAGGGCAAAAATACTCCCTGATATATCCCCTGCACCAATTACATCCTGATTGAAAACCCTCTGTGGTTTGAATGTCTCAATCCTTCTGTCATATACCACAGTTGCCCCTTCACTTGCAAGTGTAATAAAGAAAATGGTCGTCTCTGGTAGGTCTTTTAATCCTTCCGGGAACTCCTTTCCTGTAAAAGAAGTGTATTCCTTCCTGTTCATCTGGATAATATGAAATTTTTTGAGGATTGTATCCACCAATTTCCTGTCGAGCGAGATTCTGTATCTCCTTCCGCTTTCATGCCTGCCGAGTGTTAGATTATGAACATCAATCATTTTTATCCTTGAGTTCACCCTGTCTATACTCTCAATGGTATCCAAGGAAAATTCCCAGCCCATAACAGGATTGAGCATGAGGAGTTCCATCTCTCCAGGGCATGATAACATTTCAATACTAATTTCAGGTGCATATGGGGTAATAAATTCATACCTGTTTTCACCGAGCACATGTATTGTATTCCTGTTGGTCGCATTGGCAATCCTTATGCATTCAGTTGATACATTTTCAGGAAGGAGTTTAAAAAGGGATTCTTTCAAATCAAGCCCCACATATGTGATAGGGTAGACCTCTGCATCTTTGTGTAAGGACAGTGTAAGAAGATTGTAGGCTATGCCTCCCCATGACTGGATGGTGAACTCAGGACTCTCTATTTTGTCGAAACTCAGACATCCAGAGACACCAATTCTCATGGTATAATACAACCGGTAAAAACCATCCTGTCAAGATATAATTTCTCTATCTTTTAATTATTAAAAGATAATCATCCACTTAGCTCGTTTTATAGATTTTCAATTAAATACTTGACATAATCCCTGATAACTCTTATAATGTGGATGTGTTAATTCTTTTAATAGCCTTAAATGTTACCGGGTATGAACAGCCGGGGATATATGTTAGTATCCAGGTGTGGGGAGAGGTGCGAAATCCTGGACATTATGCAGTTCCCCCAAATATAAACATAGTGGAGGCAATTTCCTTTGCAGGTGGTCCTTTAAGGTCTGCTAACCTGAACCGTGTGAAGGTCGTCAGTATAAATGGTGATGTTGTAATTGTTAATGTGAACGACTTTATAAATGGGAAGAAAAAATCTATACCTATGATATCACCAGGTGATGTGATTATTGTTCCTCGTTCCGCATCTGCCACACTCGGTGATGTGGTCCGTTTCTTGAGTATAGTTGCCGGAGCGGTTGCTATTCTCTATCAGACATTCTGGAGCAGGTGAAAGTGCAGGATAACTCCTATTTTGATTTTTCAAGATTTTTAACGGTTTTGAGAAGAAGGCAATGGATTCTTTACTCCTCTGTTGCCATCATCCTTATTGTTACGATTATCTTTGTCATGCTTACACCCAAGGTATATCAGGCAACCACGAAGATCCTCATCACGCCAAGAAAATACTCCCTTGGCGTTGAGCGAATGTGGACAGAGGATGAGAAAACCATTGCAAATGAAATAGAGATGTTGACAAGTTCTTCATTTATTCACAGGGTTTTTGAGAGACTGAAAAAGGAGACCCCTGACCTGCCAATCCTGAAAAAGCCTTCCCCTGAGTATGAATTGATGAAGAATTATTCTGTTATGCCATTGGGGAAGAGTAATGTTATAAGGATTACCTTCAATTCAAACCATCCGGAAGAGGCGGCCATTGTTGCAAACGCGATTGCAAATACAGCCGTTGAATTCTCCCTTGAGTTTGAAAAGAATGAAATAACACAGGTTAAAAGGTTTCTTGAGGAACAGATTCCCAAGGCAGAGGAAAGGCTCAAAAAGGCCGAAATTGCACTGGAGGAATACAAGAAAAAATCAGGGATTATTTCTATATCCGAACATGTTAAGAGTATAACCAATGAAATGACCAATTTTAACGACATCTACAACAGGGCCCTTGTTGAATATTCATCAAAGCAGGTTGAACTCAATGCCCTTAAGGCAAAACTTGATAATATAAAAGAGAATCTTTCCTCACAGATTGTTGAAGTTACAGGAAGGTATATCAACGACTTAAGGGATAAACTTGTTTCACTTGAAAGGGACCTGACTCTCTATGAGATTGAAGGTCTGCCTCCAAATCATCCAAAGATTGTTGAGATAAAGAGGGATATTGAGGACCTGAAGAAGAAGTTGAAAGATGAGATTTCCAGATTCACTGCGGATACCCTGGGTTTATCAGACCCGATATCCATCACTGGAGATTTAATTGACAGGATAATGGAAACCGAGATTGACCTCCTTGTGCTGAAAACAAAGAAGGATGTTCTTGAAAGTATGAGGGAAAAGTATCTAAAGAAGATAAAATCACTTCCTGAAAAAGAGACACGGCTTGCTGAACTACAGAGGGAATACGATATGGCCTCTGATATTTATAAACTCCTCACAGAGAAGTATGAAGAGTTTAAGATTGAAGAGGCAAGGAAGGTTGGGAATGTAAGGGTTATAGAGTATGCAACCCCCCCCTCTTTCCCGGTAAAACCCAAGAAGAAATTGAGCCTTGCGCTTGCACTTATAGGTGGAATCATTCTTGGAATAATTGGAATAACCCTTGTTGAACTGATTGATACCACTGTGAAGGATGAGGCAGATATTGAGGAAATTACTGATACACCCGTTATCGGTATTATACCACACCTTGAAAACCACAAAAAGGGAAATGGGGTTCTCTCCATAACAGAGAGGTTGATTGTCCATTACAAGCCCCAATCTTCAATTTCAGAGGCCTATAAAACATTAAGAGCAAATCTTGACTTTATTGGCACTGACAAAGAAGGAGGTCGTGCATATCTGATTACAAGCGCCATCCCTCAGGAAGGCAAATCCTCAATTGTTGCCAATCTAGCAATTTCAACTGCTCAGGCTGATAACAAGACCCTTATAATTGATGCAGATTTAAGACAACCTATGATACACAGGATATTTGAAATGGAGCATACAGAAGGTCTCTCTGAATATTTAATTGGTAAACTTTCCATTGAAAAGGTAATAAGGGATTGTGATGTAGAGAACCTCTGGATACTTCCTTCAGGCACCGTTCCACCGAATCCAGCAGAATTGCTTGCTAAGGATAAGTTCAAGAAATTGATAAACACACTGATGAAAAGGTTTGATTATATCTTTATTGATTCTCCACCTTTAATCTTCAGTGACACAAGGTATCTTGTATCGCATATAAAGAATGTATTGCTTGTTGCAAGGGCTGGTTTGATAAAAAAGGAGATATTGATTAAGGCACTAAATACACTGAAGAATATTAGTAAGCCCCCAGAAGGCATAGTTCTGAATGATGTTGAATATAGAGGCACCCATTACCACTATTACTATCCTTATTATGGGTACTCAAAAAGGGAGGAAAGACAATGATAAAAAAGGCTATAATTATCGGAATAGTAAGTTTTGTTATTGTTTTTGGTCTTTTCTATGCC
>JAGGTX010000010.1 GCA_021163525.1 Caldifarciminota bacterium | reverse complement strand
GCCTTTCCGTCCCTGAAAAATACAGCGGTCTGATTTTCTCTAACAATCAACTGGCTACCAACAGCAATGTCAGCAGATCCTTTTTCTGGTATCCTGTGAACTATATCGGTCCCCTTCTCGTCAAAAAACTCTATTACTTCAAGGAACAGAGCCATTTTGTCCTCCTGTTATTTGATGTTTTCTATTATGTCCTTTCTCTCATTGAAAAGCATTTCAATCTCCTTTATTGCCTTTTCTATCTCTTTAATCTCTCCCTGTTCAGCCATTTCATCAAGGTCTGCCACCATTTTCAGGATTTCAAGGTCCTTCTTTAATACATTTTCAAGGGTTTTCTCATCAACCTGTTTCAGGTCAAAGAATCCGGAGTAACCATAGTTACCATATCTGATTTTATCCTTTAGTTTCTCAAGGTTTTTCTGAACCCTTCCATATATGTCAAGTACTGATATGTCTCCAGATTTCGTTATCTCCCTCACAGTCTCGTTAATTCTATTTATGCTTTCGGAGATTCTGCTGGCAATGAAGTCCCTGAGCATCCTTTCCTCTTCTCTCCGTGTTTCCCTTCTGTAATACCCATTGAAACCTGGCACACTCTCTGCTATGTTTTTCACCATCTCTTTAAAGCCTGTTTCAAGACCCATATTCACCTCCTCCTTTATAAAAATATTACACAATTATGTAAAATATTCAATGAAAAATTATTGACAAAATCCATTGATTCTGTATAAATAAAATATGCGGGGCCGTGGCGCAGCTGGAAGCGCGTCTGACTGGCAGTCAGGAGGTCACGGGTTCGAATCCCGTCGGCTCCATTATAAATACCAAACAAGGAGATGATATGAGAAAGTTTCTTTTAATTATCCCTTTGTTTTTGATTTTTTCTGGATGTTCTGAAAAGGGTGGATTTGCAGACCAGGCAAAGATTGTTAAGGCACAGTCCACAATGGTTAAACTGAGGAATGCACTTGAGGAATACAGGTTTGATAAGGGTGCCTACCCTGGACCCAATTCAGACTGGCTTAAACTCATTTCACCATATTTTACCAGGGAAAATCCTGTGGAATCTGAACAGATAACGAATACAAAAATCCTTCTCCTTGAGTCAGAGAACATAGTAACCCAGATAAGTGGTGTTCTTGGTGAGATGAGGAGGAAGGCACTCTTTGCTGATTCAAGCCTATCCGCGGATATTTTCAAAATACTTGCGCCCATTGACAGTATACTGAACAAGATGAGGCTTGAGGTGGGTAAGGGTAAACCTCAGGAGTATCCAGACCTCTCCATTTACCTCTCAAGACTGGATACACTTCTGGGTAAGATAGATGTTGAGGAAAAAATGGACGAATATCTAACGGCCATGGAGACAGCAAAGGAGCACCTGCACAACAGAATATATGATGGAAGGCACCTTATTGATTCCCTTGGCCTTATGGATGAGACACTCCAGGGATATTTCAATGACCTGGACAGGGCAGTTGACCAGTTTTATACCCTTGCAAAGGGAGAGGATAAGACATTGAAGTTTGAAGATATTCCCAATACAGACAACCTTATTGATGGAATTGTTTCAAGGCTTGATAAGAAGAATAAAAAGGAGAAGGAGAATTTGGAGAGCCTCAGGGATGAGATAACAAATTATAAGAGGTATCTCCTGAATATTGAGTTTCTTGACTACTCCAAGCAATTTCAGAAGAAGATACCAATCATAAAGCAACTTGCAAAAAGATACAGGGAGAAGCTAAGAGACCAGACCATCCATGCGAAGACAATAATGCATGCATACGATGCACTTGATAAGTGCAGGGTCTTTATCAATCTTTATAAGAGTGAAAAGGGCGAATTGCCAACTGGGGACCTGAGACACCTCTTTGAGGACCCTGAAAAAGAGGATGAGTTTGACCTTGTTATGAAGCATCTTTCCTCAGACCCCATACTTGAACTCACTGAGGATGGTTATGTGATTAAGGCAAAGGATACTGAAGGAACAGAGGTTGTTTTCCAGGTTAGATTTATTAACAGACTTGATGAAATGTTGAAGGAGTCCTTCTCATGGGGACCTGTGTATCAGACAATAGATTCCACAAAGACCTTCTTTGTTAAGGCAAGGGCAAAAGATTCTTTCAAGACGCTTGTTACAACGAGACCTGAATTTATACAGGTTAAGAAAAAAAAGGAGGCGAAGAAATGAAGAGAATAGTCCCGCTTCTGACTATTTTGTTCCTTGTTTCATGCTCCCAGCCAGAGGTCAAACCTCAAACAGAGGAGACCAGGACTGAGAGCCATGAAAATAAGGTGAGCCAGGCCAGGTTGTACTATTCTTTTGGTGCTGACTATCTTATGAAGAGGAACTATGACGATGCCATAAAGAATTTCCAGAGGGCTTTGAAGGAAAGCACAGACTTTGAATCAGCAGCCATAGGTCTTGGTAAAGCATACCAGGGGAAAAAGGATTTTGCTCTTGCTGAACAGACATACAAGGATTTTCTCACAAAGAACCCAAAGAGTGTGAAGGTTCAGGTTGCCCTGGCAAATCTCTACAGGAAGTTGAAGAAATACGACCTTGCAAAGAGTGTTTACTTTGATGCACTAAAAAAGGACTCCTCTCTGGCATATTGCTGGGATGGACTCGGGAGTCTTGAGGAGGACCTGGGCCATCTGAAAAAGGCAAAGGAATACTATGAGAAGGCTTATAAACTTGACCCCAAAAATAAGGGCATTGTCTTCAGGCTCGGAAGCGTTTATGTGAAAACAGGTGAGAGTTCAAAGGCCATAAAACTTCTTGAAGAGGTCAAGGATGTAAATCCAGATGACATTGAAATAAGGGTGAAATTGGGAGATGCATACAACGATACAAAGCAGTATGCAAAGGCCATAGAGGAGTACAAGTTCGTTCTATCAAAGATACCAAACTATGTGAGTGTCATGATAAAATTGGGTAAGGCATACAAAGGGCTGAAGAAATACACCCTTGCTGAGAACATGTTCAAAGAGGCACTTAAACACGAACCTGACAACCTTTCTGCCTATTATAGTCTGATAGACCTGTATATTGCACGGAAGTTTTACACAAAGGCCATGAGCACTGTTGACGAGGCCCTGAAAAAGGCACCAAAGGATGAAATTCTCTGGGCTCTCAAAGGGGATGTGTATTTCAGGAAGGGACTTGCAGAAATGAAGAAGGAGAACTGGAATCCAGCAATTGCACTTTTTGACAGAGCCATTGCAGCGTATAATAAATCAATAAGTCTTTGTTCAAACAATGAATGGAAGAACTATGCAAGAAAGGGGATAGCACAGGCAAAGAAGTACAAAAAACAGGCCCTGGATTTGAGGTGGTGAGATGGGTTTTATAAAGAAACTTATAGGTTGGGGTATTCTTCTGGCCATCATCATCTTTGGTGCTATCGTTTTTATAAACTGGCTTGGGATTCAGATAAGGAAGTCTGACCTTTTGAAGAAGATTGAGACACTCAACGAGTTCTATGCCGCAGGTACATATTCAAGGGAAAAGGTCTGGGATGAGATTACAAAATATATAGAGGAGAAGGGCCTTGATGCTCCTACTGATGAGATAATTATCCAGAAGGGACCGGAGTATTCAGTAATAAATGTTATGCTTTACGACAGCCTTGTCATTCCCAAAAGGACATTCTACTTTGAGTTTGAACTGGCAGACACAGAATTTGTGAAATAGTGTTGTTATTGTTCTTATTAACAGGACTTGGAATGAAGGAAGGCAGAGGTCTTCCATCCAATTTTTTGATAAACTCGGTTGAGTTTGAGGGAGAGTATTTTTTTGCTGATTCCCTGAAGGATATTACAGAGGATTTTGTTGGTAAATCCCTTAATCCTTCAGCAATGGACTCATTATTACACAGGATTCAGGTTGTTTATTTGAATAATGGATTTCCCTTTGTAAAACTTGTTCCCTTTTATTCTATAAAAGATTCCCTTGTTGATATTAGGATTGGTATTTCAAGTGGAGGATTGAAGTACATTCGCAGGTTGATATTCAGGGGGAGAGGTAATTTATCCCTTTTAAGACGGTTGTCATCACCCATTGAAGGCAAGGTTTTTTGTGAAAAAAGATTGAAAGAAGAAATTGGTCTTATAAACATGGGTAAAATTTTTCAGGTGGATTCATTTAGACTGGTTGATGGGAAGGATAGTGTTGATATTGAGGTATTCGTTGGAACAAAATCTGAAAGCAGGCTTCTCTTTGGAGCAGGTTACAGGGCAGACAAGGATTATTCACTCCATCTGAATGGTGGATTTTTTAATCCTTTTGGGTATGGAAGTGTAATTTCTGTTAATGTTGATAGAGAATCATGGGGATATACATTTATAGATGGTTCACTTGATATTCCCCTTTTCCCCTTAAAAGATGGAAGTTTCCTGCTTGATTATTATGTTAGAACATTTTCTGATACACTTCTCATTCAGTCCTTTTCTTTTTATCTTAAATTTCGTTCCTTCAATCCCTCGGTTCTCTTTAAGGCAGGTGTTAGGAAGAATACATCTGTTTCTGAAATTATTGAAAATAGCACAGACATTATACTTTCTCTGGATTCGTCCCCATTGGGCCTTTCATCTGTATATGTTCCGGGAAAGGGAAGATTGTTCAAGGGCATTATCAGGCCTGTATTCTGGAGAATTTCACCCTATTACAGGTTTGTCATTACAGAACCAGATAGTGTTAAATTGAAGGAGAATTACTTATCACCTGTCAGGGGCTACTTTCCCGGACATTATGGAAGATTATATGGAGCAGGAGCGGAGTTATACATCATAAAAAGTAAAAATATGGTCTTATACACATTCCTTGACTTTGTCTTTGGTTCCAACATAAGGTCTGCTGGTATTGGTCTGAAAACAGGAAACTACAATTTAGAGATTTCCTTTCCTGATTTCAATTTAAAGACCACCATGCTCTGGTTTAGGGGCGGAGGCTCAAAAGATCAAAACAGATAAATAAAATGTCAAATTTTCAAACTCCGTCCCCAGAAGTTAGGTTTCTTTGATGAATTTCATCAGGAGGATGCCACCTATAATGGCACTGATATATGAGGTGAAGAACCGCCATAGAGAGACATAGATCCCGAGAAGGTTTTTGGGAATCATTGAGTAGAAAAGTCCTGCAAATCCTGCCTCTGCAAATCCACTTGCACCAGGTGAAGGTGATAACAGAAGGCCGAACCTCAATATCAACTGGAAGAGGAGAACCTTTATTATTGGAACTGGGATACCAAGCCCCTTCATTAAAACTGGGGCAATCATAAAATAGGCGAAAAAGGATATCATAGTAAGTAATAGACCTGCTATAAAATATACCCACGATTTGGTAAAGAAGTTCAGGAATGTTTTTCTGAACTCAAAGACCTGATTCAGGAATTTCCCTGCCTTCCCCTTCATAAACCTGGTGAATAGAGAGGGTTTTGCCAGTGCAATTGCCCCAAGGATTACACCAATGATTATAAGAATCCCTATTATTCTGGTGGTGTGTTTCACAAGGGGATTCTGGAATGCCTCCCCTGCATACATAAATACAAAAGGTGCTGAAAGCAAGAATATTATAAATGCTGATACAGCCCTTATAAAAAACAGTGATGTTCCTACGCCATAATCTATTCCACATTGCTTTTTTAGATAAAATACCTGCACAGGAAGGCCTGAAACCTGAAAGGGGGTGACAAGTGAGAGGAATTGCCCCATGGTGATTACACTCATACTGTGAATAAATCTGATTCTCTTGCCTGCTCCCCTTGTAAATACCATGAGAGCAAGATAGTCCGATGCTGCCATAACACCCCAGAGGAGGATTGCTCCAATCAGGTGCAAAGGTGAGAAGTGTTTTAATGATGTTAATGTGTTCCTGTCTGCAGTCAGGAAAAAAATGACGAAAAGAACGAGCACTGTGAGTGCAAAGAAGATTTTTATCCCTCTTTTTATGTTGCTCTTTAACTCTTCTTTTTTGATTTCTTCCATCTCAGATATGCGTGGATAAAGTCTATTATGTCTCCGTCAAGCACCCTTTCAACATCATGGACTTCAAGACCTGTTCTGTGGTCTTTTATCATCTTGTATGGATGGAGGACATATGACCTTATCTGATTTCCCCATGCAATCTCTGTTTTTTCCCCTTCAAGTTCCCTCTTTTTCTGTTCCTGTTTCTCCTTCTCCATCTGGTATAGCCTTGCCTTGAGAAGCCTCATTGCAATCTGTCTGTTTTGATACTGGGACCTTTCACTCCTTGATGTTACTGTGATGCCAGTGGGAAGGTGTATAAGCCTGACTGCGGTGTTCACCTTGTTCACATTCTGACCACCAGGTCCTGAGGACCTGAAGGTCTCCATCTTTATGTCATCATCCCTTATCTCAATCTCCACATCGTCCTGTATAAGTGGATATACAAACACACTTGCAAATGATGTATGCCTTCTTTTACTTGCATCAAATGGAGAGATTCTCACCAGCCTGTGGACACCACTCTCTGCCTTGAGATAACCATATGCATATGGTGAGTTTATCTGGATGGTTGCATCCTTTATCCCTGCCTCATCACCTGCCTGATAATCAATTATCTCGTACTTGTACCCCATGTTTTCAATAAACCTTGTGTACATCCTGTAAAGCATGCTTGCCCAGTCACATGATTCAGTTCCACCTGCGCCAGGATGGATTGTGAGGATTGCCCCCCTTCTGTCGTCAGGCTCAGAGAGGAGTAGTTTTGTCTCAAGTGATTCTATCTTCTTTAACAGTCTCTCCGCCTCCTTCTGGATGACATTTTCCTCCTCACCCAGATTTGACAGTTCAACGAGGTCATTCACATCCCTCTCAAGTTCCTCAAAGGTGTTTATTTCGTCCGAAATCTCTTTGAGTTCCCTGTTTATCTCCCTTGCCTTTTCTGGGTTTTTCCACAGGTCTTCACCAGAGGCAATCCTTTCAAGTTCAGAGAGCCTTGCCCTTTTTGATTCAATGTCAAAGGTACCCCCTGAGTTCATCAAGTTTATTCTTCAGTTTATCAAGCATTCAGCCTCCCCTTTATGTATTTTATCTCATCCTCTTTTGTATTTATCCTGCCCTGCCATCTCAATACCATTATCTCCTCAAGTATTTTTCCCATTTCAGGACCAGGTGATACGCCAAGTTTTATCATCTCACCGCCTGATATTTCAGGAGAAATCCTCTCCCTTACAGTGAAGAATTTAACAACTTCTTCTGAATTTTCAATATACGCATACAAAAGTGGTAAATAATCTTCGTCAATCCTTGCCACTTTTATGATATTAAATGTGCCAAGCCTCTTTATTAGATTTAAATTCTTATGCATATGGGATGACAGGGGAAAATCATCAGTGCAAATGAGAAGTGAGCCAAGAAGGCTTTTCTCCGGGTTTATGCCTGTTTTTTTTGAAAATTCTATAATCTTATTCAGGATTTTATCCTCAACTGTGCAGAGGTTTAGAACCGCGTGAATGTGATGTTTTTTTAAAACCCTGATTCCCTCAATCCCCTCCTTAGATATGAATTCCAGTTCCCTCAGAATCCTCTCTCTGCTGACTACCTTCAAATAATCAATATCCCTTTTTAGATATTCAAGGGTTTTGTCTTCAAATGTGAATCCAAACCTTGCGGAGAATCTGATTCCCCGGAGTATCCTTGTAGGGTCATCCTGAAAACTCTTCTCATGCATTACCCTTAAGATACCTTTATTCAGGTCATTCAATCCCCCAACAATGTCAATCAATTCACCAAAGTTATCCGGTGCTATGGATATTGCCATTGCATTTATGGT